>JBBRUA010000441.1:0-2590 GCA_038248245.1 Pyrinomonadales bacterium
AGCAGACGGGAAAGATTGCAGAGTGAGAGGTTGAAACTGACTCAACTTTTAACGCAAATTCAGAATAATTTGACAGAGACAAGCGAAATTCTTAGGGATGCACAATCGCTAGCAGAAAGATTGCGCCGGACATTCCTGCCTCAGATCGAGCGTGAACTTTATGAACAATAAATATCAGTTAGGCTGAATGCGAAGCATGTAGCTGCAAATATTCAGAGGAGTTCCCGGCTGAACCGCGAAACGCTGACCGGCCGGAAGTTCGTAATTATTCACCGCCGCCGGATTTCTGCCTTCGTTTACTGCCCAGAAATTACCGGAACCATCTGTTACGAGCGAGAGATGCCGACGGCTAATCTCCGGGTCGCCGGAAAGTGGTATATCCACCGGTTTAGACTGAGAACCGCGTCCGATGACTATTTCCTTTTGATAGATCGGAACCACATTCTGCCGAACGCCGCCACGCCAGATCTCAAGCCGATAGAGTTCCGCCATTCTTGAAGCTACAGCCGTCATTTCTTCACCATCCTGCGGTCCGAGCGGAACTGCCTGTTGAATGGTCAGCAGAGCCTGATAGTTTTGAGGAGAGATCGGTGTTTTGATTACCGGATCTGAGGGCGGGACTGCCGGAGCAATCGCCGGAATCGATTTCGGACGGGCCAAAACGCCAGTTTTATTCGAAGCAGAATCTTCCCAGCTGTGTTGAACTCGAAGATCTCCTCTCTCTAGCGTTCCGTCTATTCGTAATTCGATCACGAATGATTTTGTTTCAAGCTTTTTCTTCCCGGCGATCTCTTTCGCACGCTCTGCAAGGATGTGATAGAGACCTTGCTCAAGCCCTTTTCGCTTGACGCCCTGCCACTCTTTATCGTCTTCGGAACTAAGAAAGATCGTGTATTCGCTCGGAATAATTGTGGTTCCCTGCGGCAGCGGAACCATTTCAGACTGCATCACCCCTACTACCTCACGGGCGATCTTAACAATAAACTCCTCGGCCTTGCTCCTGGGTTTTATCTGGGCGTCACGGGCGGCATCCTCGAGGGCACGCTCTGAAGAGTCGCCGTCGATCCAAGTTCTAACTTTATCAAGTACGCTCAATATTATTCTCTCCGGCTAATTATTATTTATATCCAGGTATTTTCCGTTCAGCCAGCCACGAGTTGTCGGATCCACAGGATTTCGAATCCTTCCCTGCTCGACCACATCAACTTGGTACCAATTATTCTGCGTATTTACAATCTTTACTTTAGAGTTTTTGGTGACCAGTCCTATCTTATCATTATCCGCGTTTGGCCCTGATCTCAGAAAAATGTCGGTATTGGCAACAGCCGTTTTAGCCTTAAAAGGACTAAGTATCTCCGGCAGTATCCCGACGCCACGCATATAACTCGCCGTTCCATACAAGATTCCGGTGAACGCAATAATGCATAAAGAAAAGATCGCGAACCTTCGCAAAACATCCTTTTTCTTGCGTTGCGACCCCGCGTTCGAACCTGTACCGATCAGAACGTTTATCTTAGGAGCGTAGGGCGAATGTGCAACCGACGAGTTCGCCGTAGGTACTATTTGCTCGAGCGGCGAGTCGACTGTAAACGCCGGATCGCTTGCCGGTTCGAAATTAGGTTGCTTCGGTATTATCGGCGTGTATCCGCGGGCCACGTGCGGTTGCGGCTCGACATTTCTTGACTTGATAACGGTGCTGACCTCCTCGTCGGCGACGACGCGACGAACAATGTCTAGTTCTCCCCAAAAATCGTCGACTGTCTGCGGGCGCTTTCCCGCTTCGGAATTAGTCGCTCGCTTAAGAACACGGATCAAGTCGTCCGCCCATTCTTCGTAACGAAATGCCGGCGGCAGATCGTTGATCGGGCGATTTCCATATGCTCGCGGAGATTCACGGGTGATCAGAGTATAAACTGACTTCGCAAGCGAATAAATATCGGCTGCGGGAGTCAATTTCTCGACATCTAATCTGCCCGTTTGCCCCGCAAACATTGGACTGTGTTCGGGCGGAGCATAAACATTTGTCCCAACCCGCGTAATCGGCGAGTCAGCCAGGGAAAACCGGGCAACACCAAAATCCGCGATCTTAACGGTGGCAAGATCGCCCGTTAAAAGAAGATTTTGCGGCTTAATATCACGATGAATTACGCCATTCTTGTGGGCATGTCCAAGCCCGGAACATATCTGCTCTATATAACTTAAAGCCTGTATCAGCGGTATTTCCCTTTTACGTACTGCGTTCTGCAGATCTCCGCCTGAAAGATATTCGAGGATGAGGTAATGGAAGACCATTCCTTTCAGGTCGCGGGCGGTGCCATGACCAAGGCGGCTGATGATGTTCGGGTGTCTTACGCGATCGAGAGCAATCGCTTCATTCTGAAAATTTTCGACAAGTGTCCGTTCAAGATCGGCATCGAGGTCGTCCTGGAGGAATACGTTTAGAGCTTTGATAACAACCGAACTATGCGGTGATTGGGGTGATGCGAGATTGTCGCTCGCAAGAAAGATCTCCGCGTAACTACCTCGGCCGAGTTTGCTCCGAATATCGTACCGCTTATCGATCCGGCAATTGTTTAGAACGAGTTCTCTC
>JBBRUA010000442.1:0-2590 GCA_038248245.1 Pyrinomonadales bacterium
GGACCAACCGACACCTTATACCGACGACGAGTTAGAATCGATAGCCCAGCATTGCAATGACCAAGAGAGAGCCGCGAGAAAGGTAGAGCGAAAGATGCGAAAGGTGGTGGCGGCGAGCGTGATGCAGCGGCACGTCGGCGAACATTTCGATGCGATCGTGACCGGTGTTACGTCGAGCGGAACATTCGCTCGCATCCTGCGTCCGCCCGTCGACGGCCGGATCGAGCAGGGCGAACGCGGTCTGCAGGTCGGTGAAAAGGTGAACGTTCGCCTCGTATAGGCTGATCCGCGAACTGGCTTCATCGATTTTGCGGCTAACGCTTAAAATCGCGAAGGTAATTTTCTGCCATATTCATGTGACTCTCGCGTTTCGCGGCGTCCATCTTGGCGAGCAGCATCGGCATCATTGATAAACGATAATTGGAGCGGAAAAACGCCTCGTGTTTCGCAATGAAACGCCAGTACAGGCCGTCCCAGATATCACACCACGGCCCCGGTTTGTGGTCGGACATTTTGCGAATGTAATTCGAGCCCGAAATGTATGGCTTTGTCACGATCGAACCGCCATCCGATTGCAAACTCATCCCGTAAACATTCGGCACCATCACCCAATCGTAAGCGTCGATGTACATTTCCATGAACCATCGATAGGCGTCATTAGGTTCGATTTCGGTCAGGACCATGAAATTGCCCATGATCATCAAACGTTCGATGTGATGGCTGTAGGCGTTACGCAGTGTTTTCCGAATGACATCGTCGACCGGCTCAATACCGGTGGTTGCGTTCCAAAAACTCTCGGGTAATTTTCTCTCGTGCTTCCAGTAGTTCGATGTTCGCTGTTTGCTGCCGAGCGAGACGTAGATTCCCCGCATAAATTCACGCCAGCCGACGATCTGGCGAATAAATCCTTCGAGCGAGTTTAGCGGCACGTCATTTTCGTCTGCGAAGGCGAGTGTTCGTTTTATCACTATGTCCGGTGTGAGAAGGCCGGTGTTTAACATCGGAGTGAGGAGACTGTGGAATACAAAATCGGCGTCTTTTGAGATCGCATCTTCGTAGTCGCCAAATAAAGTCAGACGTTCGCGGAGAAAGTTCTCGAGCCAAACGTCAGCGTCGTCAAAGGTTACCGGATATTCAAAGTCGGAAGCATTGCCATAGTTGCTGCTAAAATTTGCACTGACGTATTCAATCGCTTCGCTGACGAACGTGTTTGAGCTAGGGCGTTTAATCGGGGGCACATAGATATTCTTCGGCAGCTTGCGGCGGTTTTCGGTGTCGAACGAGAATTTTCCGCCAGTTGGCTGCCCGTCGATCTCCATCAGGATCTTGCGAGTTTCACGTTCCTGCTTGTAGAATTTTGCCATCGAGTGAGATCGGCGTCCGGCGAAATAATTCTCGACCTGTGACGCCGAGTTTAGGAACATGGGCGAATCTAGGCGCGTGTATGAGATTCCCTCGGCATCGAGCGATACGGTCAACCGCCGATAGAGCCAGTAATTTACCGGATCGATAAAGCTGACGTCCGAAACGCCATGTTTCGTCAGTATTTTTGCAATGTCTGCCGTATTTTCGAGTACCGACGAATCGATGTAATGCACGCGTCGACCCTGATTCTTCAGCCGCTCGGCATACGATTTCATTGACGCCCGGTGGAGAACTAGTTTTTGCTGATGGAATCGGAATTGGGTGAAAAGGAGTGGTTCTTCGATTAGATAAACGAGTTCGCTTGCGGCGAGTGCAGGATTTTCGCGAAATAGCTGATGCGGATAAATTAATGTTGCCTTCATGTCTTTGCTATCGATAACTCTAACAAAACATAAACGGCGGTGCTCGCCGTTGAATCGCCACTCATTTATTAATATCCGGAAATAGCCTAAAATAGCCAAAAGGGAGTTTTTGACAATGAACGATCAAACAGAAGAAGTTGAAGTAAAACAAAGCCTGGCGGAACGAATCGGCAGTGCGGGACAGGTGATAATCGGCGAGATCGAGGCTTTGGCGGGCGTTATAAACGCCGATCCGTTGGCTCAGGCCGAGGGCGAATTTAACATCGAGGTCGGCAGCGTCCGCGAAGGGATCGAGGAAGATCTGGAAGAAGAGGAAAACAAAAAGTAATGATGCCGGTGCGACAGACTGAGGAATTCGTATTGCCAAAGCGTATGCGTGGGCTGAAACCAACGCTTATACGTCAGTTTTTCGAGCGCGCTTTGCCGGACAGCATAAATTTCGGCCTTGGCGAACCCGATCTGCCGACGCCGCAATTCTTGCGTGACGAAGCCGCTCGTATTAGCCGCGATGAGCAGAATGGCTACACTTCGCATCCCGGAATTCCGGCTTTGCGCGACCTGATCGCCGAGCAATATCCGCATCTGAATCTGCCGCGAACCGGCGTTGTCGTCACCTGCGGCTCGCAGGAAGCGATGACCGACGCATTTATGTGCGTGGTCGATGAGGGCGACGAAGTCCTGCTTCCTGACCCGAGCTTTCCGGCGTACGACGCATGCACGCGGATCGCGCAAGGAACGCCGGTTTACTACCGAATGCCGGCGGACACGGATTTTGCATTTGATATTTCAAATTTCAAATCTCA
>JBBRUA010000443.1:0-2577 GCA_038248245.1 Pyrinomonadales bacterium
CTGTACCGTTTGTCCTCGCCCTGAAAACACCACTTATTGTCGGTCGGACTCGACTTCACTGTCGCCGAGGTCGCACTCGTTTGAACCAACGAACTGCCGCTCGATCCGCAAGACGAGACCTTCATCGGCGTTGAAGGCGTCAGATCAGTGATTGTAATCGTGGTCGAGGGCGGCACATAACGAACCGCACACGTCGGCTTCGTTTGGTTCTTAGGAACATCGACGATGATATTGTAGCCCTCGAACTTGTTTTGGGCGGATACGGTAAGTGAAAGTGCAATGGTAAAAAATGCGACGACGATAAGTGATTTCAACATAATGCCCTCATTATCTCGCAAACCGCCGCAGACGGCAAAACGGAACTATTTGGCTCGAAGTCGACTGAGCGTGGAAAATGTAGGCGGGGTTAAAAAAAAGGCCCTACTTTACAGCAGAGCCTTGCTTTGATACTGGATGGTAGTTTTAAGGCCGAAGTTGCGGGTCGGCAGTAAAGTCAACATCTGCGATGTCATCAGTCGGGCTGATCAAACGCGGTGAGAAGCCGTACCGTTTTGAGATCACGCTGACCGTGTAGCTCCCTCCCGCCGCCACATCATCGAAGCGATAGTAGCCGAATGCAGAGGTCACGGTCGTCCTCGAATTGCCTGACAGATCCGACAAGACAACCCTGGCATTCCTCACGCCTTGGCCGTTCGCGGTTAAAACGCGTCCCGAAACCGATATATCTGCCGCCGACGGTGCCAGCGTTAGGTTAGCTCCGGTCCAACGGGAGAATGTAGTTACGCCGGCAACCGGGCCGAGCATGGGCGAGGTGACACATGGTCCGGCGGGGCACATATTTGTGATTACGCCGCTGCCTTCGCGACGCCAGACACGGTAGTTAGATTCCGTTCCATTTACATCGGACGGTAAATAGGTAAACGAAAGTGTTGCGGTCAGATCGCCGGTTTCGTCGATCTGCCAGTTTCGTGAAAGCGATTGTGCCGGATTAAAGCCGCCTAGTGTTGCATCGAAAGATTTTACCGTCAAACTCGAAGGATTGGTTGTAAGGGTCGTAACGCTCACATCTACAGGCGTATAGCCATTTTCACCCACCGGGAAAGAAAATCCGCCGGGTGAGCAAAAATCTTTTTTGACGTTGCCGTTAACGAATATCGACGACGAAGCGCCAGAAACCGTCGCCAGACAGCCGAGTCCAAGCGTGCTTGAACTGGTATTTATCGACGTTCCGAGCGTCAGAGCACCGGTGACGTTGAGATTGGCGTTCATGGTGACGGTAGCACCGCTCTGGACGTCGAGATTGGCTACCGTCGTTGGAGCGTTGACGGTCAATGTCGTTCCGCTCGGAACAATTCCGCTGACGGTTGACGATGGAAGGCCGTTCGTCCAATTGCCTACCGTATTGAAATCACCGCTGACTGTCGCCGTTGTAGTTGGAAATCTATAGCTGACGATACGGGTGCGCCAATTGAAAGTTCCGTTCGCCCCAATGTATTGATTGATGTACCAAAATGTCATGTCGTCCACCGGGTCGACCTGCATCGTCGAATAATCGCCCCATCGACTGAGGGTGGTGGTCTGGGAACCGGTGCCAGCATGGGCGATCTGCTCGGCCTGCAGCGTGTTGATCGCGTCGGCTTGCGAACGACCGGCAACGGCGATCGCTGGATTCGTTGCGGTTCCGGAAGTACTGTAGCCGATCAGGATATCGCCGTATTTATTCATTGCCGCCGAACTCATCCATCTGTGTCTTGTTGCTTCGGGTTGGTATGTTGAGTTCTGGTATAGAAATGGACGCTTCGAAACATTCGGATCGGCCGGATTATTCAGTGGGTTTCTGATCTCGAACCATCGCAGATCAGCCCTGGATCCGGCTCCTGCATCTACAGTCTGGGTGATGATAAGGCTATCGACGCCGCCACGGTTGCGATATACCAATCGGTACATATGTCGGGACCCAAGCGTATCGAGAAGTTGCGTGGTTCCTGATTGAGGGACGCAATTATTGCCACTGTCATTGCACGCCGCTAAATCGGAAGCCGGCAAAACAAAAGGTACGAAAGAGAATGCCGCTCCGCCGTAACCGTTGTTAATCGTGGAATTGGCCGGCGTCACAAAGTCAGGCTTAAGACGCGTGATCTGCATTGTGTAGGGGCCCGCAGCGAGAAACGGCCAATCCCAGGAGACAAGTAAACCGCCGCGGGTCGTGTCAGTCGGCATTGTGGTACCGTCAATATCGGCCGGCAGAAATGAAAATCTGGAAGTGGAGTTAAAACAAACGGTAACTGGAGACGCGGCTCCGGCGAGCATCGCTGCTCGGTCGTAGGCACACGCTCTGCCGCCGGAAAAGGTGCTGCCGTTATTAAACATATTATAGGACACGTAGTATGCGTCATTCCACATACCGATCTTCCCATAATCCGGAAGCTCAGTCCCGAAATTATACTGATAGAGAAAGTATGTTCCAAGTGGATTGTTGGTGGTGGAGACCGCGAAACACTGAGCATTCGCCGCGAAGCCCGGATTGAACGCGAATTGACTGAGTACCCAACGATCCGCCAGCCGATCGTACTGCAC
>JBBRUA010000444.1:0-2577 GCA_038248245.1 Pyrinomonadales bacterium
AAACTTGAAGGCGGCCGCAACCGTGTCGCACTCGTCAAACGCCTCGTCAACGAAGAAATTCCCGTCGTCGCTCACATCGGCCTTACTCCGCAGTCCGTGTATAAAATGGGCGGCTATCGAGTACAGGGCCGAACGACCGAGCAAGCTAAACTACTGATCGAGGACGCCAAAATGCTCGAGGAAGCAGGAGCCTTCGCCGTAGTGCTTGAATTAGTTCCGCGCGAAGTTGCCGCAATGATCACCGCCGAGCTTGAAATGTCCACGATCGGAATCGGTGCCGGGCCGGAATGTGATATTCAGGTGCTCGTGCTCCACGATCTCGTTGGAATGACATTCGGCAGACAGCCGCGTTTCGTTCGCAAATACGCAGATGTAAATAAGGTAATGACCGATGCGATCCACAATTGGACCAAGGACGTAAAATCGGGAGCCTATCCGAATGACGACGAGTCGTACGGTCTGACCGGAGAAACTCTGGGCGAACTAAAAAGCTCATAAACTATAAATGGAGATAATCAATCGCCGGCAAAGAATGTTTTCGATCTCGCGTAAATTACGGCGGGAGGAGAAAACCGTCGGATTCGTCGCGACGATGGGAGCTTTGCACGAAGGGCATTTAACTCTCGTTCGAGAGGCCCGGGCCGCGAATGATATCGTCATCGTCTCCATCTTTGTTAACCCGAAACAATTCAACAGCAGCTCAGATCTCGCAAAGTATCCGCGAGACCTGACCGCCGATGCGGCAATGCTGGCGGAATATGAAGTCGACTATATATTCGCTCCCGAAATGCATGAGATCTATCCCGACGGCTTCTCGACATACGTAAATGTCGAGGGACTGACCGACACTCTCGAGGGAGCGTCGCGGCCCGGCCATTTTCGCGGAGTTGCAACAGTTGTTACGATCCTTTTTAATACGATTCGCCCGGACCGGGCATATTTCGGACAAAAAGACGCCCAGCAAGTCGCCGTCATCCGGCGTCTCCGCACCGATCTTGGATTTGAAACGGAGATAGTCGTGATCCCGACGATCCGCGAAGAATCCGGCCTCGCAATGTCTTCGCGCAACGAACTTCTTTCAGCCGAAGACCGTAAAAAAGCTGTTGTTATTATCAACGCTCTCCGCGAAGCCAAACTTTCATTCAAAAAAGGTGAACGAAATGCCGTACACCTCACCGAAATGGTGAAAAAACATATTGGACGCGAGTCGGCCGCAACCATAGATTATGTTGCTGTCGTCGGCCGCGATTCGCTGCAAAGTGTTGATAAGATTGGAGATGAGGAAACCTTGATTGCCGTCGCGGCCCATCTCGGCGGTGTCCGATTGATCGATAATGTTATTCTCAATCGAAAGCAGTAGTTTGGTATCAAACTTGCATCCAATAAGTGTGGGAAGGCGGTCTAAATGGCATTCCCTAAATATATGAAAAACCTAAAAGGTTTCGTTACAATTTTTGCTCTTTCGCTGGTGTTGGCAGTTGCGGCTTCCGCTCAGACGGTTCTAAATTCGCTTGATGGCGGACGAGTCGATGTCGAGGGCCAACGCGGCAAAGTCGTCGTCTTGGCTGTCGGTGCCGCGTGGCTTCCGTTGTCGGCGAAACAGGCTGAGTACACAAATACGCTTGCCAAAAAATACGCTGGCAAAGATGTCGTGATCTACTTCGTCGCGACCGACTCGACGAGTGCGAATTCGAAAAACTTTACGAGCGACGCTGACCTTCGAGCTTTTGCTACGAAGAACAAACTTGGCGTTACCGTTCTTCGCGATTCGGACGGGGCAGCCACGCTGAAGAAATTCGCCGTCGAACAGGTTCCGTCGTTTGTCATCTTAGACAAAAATGGCAAGTCCATCGGCGAACCGTACGGCGGAATCGACCCGAAATATGACATCTCGATCCCGATCTCATTGGCGATCGACAGACTTCTGTAACCTCCAAAGTCAGAATCGCCTGCGTAAGCGGACGGCAATCGACTTGGCAATAACATAGCCGCAGATAAGAAATCAACTTTCTTATCTGCGGCATTTACGTTTATCCGCGTCGCTACATTCTTAAGTTCGTACCGTCCGCTTACGCAGTCGGTTCTGACATGAGGCGATAGACAAGGCTGATCGGCAGGCCAACCACATTCCAATAATCGCCCTCGATACCCTCGATGAATAACGCCGCCTGAGCCTGCACTGCGTACGCGCCGGCTTTGTCAAGAGGATCACCGTTTTCCGCTAGAAAATCTACCTCCGCCTCCGTCATCGCCGAAAATTTGACTCGTGTCCGCTGAAGGTCCGATCGCGTTTCGCCGTTTTTCACGATGGCAATTCCTGTTAATACCTCGTGCCAGTTACCGGACAATAAACGCAGCATTCTGCGTGCATCTTCGAGATTTATAGGCTTGCCGATTATCTGTTCGCCGATCACGACTGTCGTATCGGCACCGAGAACGATTTCACCCGGAAAATTCACCGCCACCGCTTCAGCTTTCTCCCTAGCCAGGCGGACGACGTAATCTTCCGGCGATTCCCCGTCACGCTCCGTCTCGTCGATGTCCGCAACGTGTTTCTCGAACGCCCAACCGACCGAT
>JBBRUA010000445.1:0-2568 GCA_038248245.1 Pyrinomonadales bacterium
AATGCATCCTGCTGTGCAGAAACGGCAAGCTGCGAAAAAAGTAACAGAATTGCTGCGTTAATTAGTAGAATTGGTTTTTTCATAAGAATCTCATTAAGACCACAAACGTTCACCGACGAGAAGCTGGGTGTGAGCCAAGAAATTTGCTTGGTATTCAAGTTAAAAGTGTTTGGGGTTACGAGAGACGTACGAATCTCGCTGAACTGCCCAAAAGTTTAAAAACTGCCCGCTTGTTCGTTTTAGCTTTGGAAACTGGTAAATCGACGTGATTGCGTGAGGATTTGCCGAGTTTCTCGTTGAAAAAATATTTAAGTATTCTGGTTTAGGGAGTAGTGCTGGGATCTCCTTGAACCGGTTTTGTTTTCAGGGAGTAGTGCTAGGAGCCCTGAGAACGATTTACATTTCAACGTTACTGCTTGAGTGAGGGAAATATAGAACAGGTTTGCGGCGGATGTCAAGTGGATATGCGAAAAAACTTTTGGGAGGGAGATCGGGACTTTATTTTCGGGTTGATAGAAAGATGTTTTGGGCGATGGAGTTGTAGTGTTCGACGGGGGCGAGGTCGTCGGTGATGATTTGGGCGGTGGTGGAGAGGTCGCCGGTGTAGCGGTGGGCGAGGAGCGATTCGAGCTCGGGGTCGGGGCTGGTGGTGGCCGGGACATTCGGCGATGCGGAGGCGACGATCATTAGGTTTTGGAGGCGGGTGTCTTCGTAGTCGGAGTTTACTTTGTATAGGTGAACCGTAGGGAATACGCTTTGGTAGGTGGCGAGTTCGGCGTGGAGAAAGCGGCTTGCTTCACCGGTGATCGAGGAGCCGAGATTGAAAATCACGACGCCGTCTTCGCGAAGAGTTCGACGCATTTCGCGAACCGCTTCGACGGTGGTTAGCTGGTACGGCACTGAAAATAGCGAACCGAAAGCATCCATCATTATCACGTCATATTTCGCCGAATCTGAACGCCTGAGGAATGTGCGTCCGTCTTCGTGGATGATCTTGAGTCGCGAATCGTCCTTTAGTTTGAAGTGCTTGCGGGCGATTTCGGTCATCTGCGGATCAATTTCGACCACGTCTATATTCACATCAGGGTAACGCCGCAGGAAATCTTTCGGCACGGTATATCCTGCACCGCCGATGACCAGCGTGTCGCGAAAATCCGGTTTGAAATGCCTCGCGAGATGGTAGTAACGGCTGTATTCGAAGGCAGGTTCGTCACTGTCGAAAAACATCGCAGATTGAAGAAAATACGGATCCGTAGCGAGGGCTTGGATCGGTTTGCCGCTCTTTGGTTCGATAGTCTGGAATACCTGAACGCGGCTGTACTCGGTGTCGATGTCGTGAAGTCCGTTCGCCCGGAAAAGAAGATACGCTCCCGCTTCGTTTGAGACGATCGAGAAGATAAAAATAATGATGACGGCGATTCCCATGCGTGAGATCGCAAAGGGAACGAGTAGCAGAGATAGACCGATCAAAATTGCCGAAAGAGCGTACAGCGTGCGTATGCTCCCAACGAAAGGTATCAGAAAAAATCCGGCTGCGAACGTGCCAACGATACTGCCGACCGTCGATAAAGCGTAAAGCCTGCCCACCGTTTTCCCCGCGTCCGCTAACGACAACATCCTGAGTTTTACTGTATAAGGCGTCACAAACCCAAGGCAGATACTAGCCGGGGCGAACAAGATGATAGATGCTATCACCGACCTAAGTTCGACGCCGACCGGTGCCGATGCGACGAATGAAAGAACGATCTCTTTTATCAAAACGGTAACCGAGATGAGGCCGCCGGCGATAAAGATGACTGATGCTAGGATTTTGAGATCGGGTTTGCGGTCGGCGAGGCGTCCGCCGAGCCAATAGCCTAGACTGAGGCTGCCGAGAATAACGCCGATCAGGCTCGTCCACACGTAGGTCGAGGCTCCGAGAAACGGGGAAAGAACACGCGAACCGATGATCTCATAGGTCATCACGACAGCTCCGCAAATGAAGACTGTGATATCGAGAATTCCTTGGCTCTTTGGTGTTTCGGACATGATCTTTCAGCTTTTTTGGAAAAAAAGCACGAAACAGCCGTCGCTATTTCGTGCTGATCGGTCTATCTTGATGAGCCTACGCCGACGCGGCTTCATCCGAACTATTGACGAATGTGAGCCATTCGGCATTGTTAGGTGCCGGACGTGTCGCATCAAGGATCTTGAAGAATTCATCCTGCAGGATCTTTGTCACAGGTCCGCGTTTGCCTTCGCCGATAACTATGCGGTCAACCGCGCGGATCGGTGTGATCTCAGCAGCAGTTCCGGTAAAAAATGCTTCGTCCGCAAGATAAAGAGCGGCTCGCTGGATCGTCGTTTCGATGACCTCGATTCCGAGTTCGCGAGCGATCTCGATCACGGAATCGCGTGTAATTCCAGGCAGAATTGAGGCTCCGAGCGGCGGAGTCACTAGCTTACCGTTGTTAACCAGAAAGATGTTTTCGCCTGAGCCTTCGGACACATACCCGCGGTCATCGAGAGCGATGCCCTCGGAGAAACCGGCGAGCAGAGCTTCCATCTTGATGAGCTGCGAATTCATGT
>JBBRUA010000446.1:0-2567 GCA_038248245.1 Pyrinomonadales bacterium
GGGATCTCAGTTCCAATCCCGACCAGTGGGAGGCGCTGGTGAAGGTGATTAAGGAAAAGAATCCAAAGAAAATCGCCCTCAATTACTCCAAGAACTACGCCCACGCCGACGGCCTGACTTACACCGAGCAGCAGGAGTTCATGCAAAAACTGCCGAAGGAATACCAGGCCAAAGTCACCTCCGCCGACCGCCTGGCCGTGGCCTGGCTCGAAACCCGCACCGAAAAGGAAATGGCGATTTATCCGATGATCTGCCGTCTGTCGCACCAAATTATTCAGGAAGCATTTTCGGAGAAAGTCATTCAGCCCGGCGTGACCACCACCGACGACGTGGTGTGGTACCTGCGCCAGCGCATCACGGATTTGGGCCTCGACACCTGGTTTCACCCAACGGTGGATATTCAGCGTGCCGACGCCAGCAACTTCGACCACCTGCGCACCTTTGCCAAGCGGCCTCGCCGAAGAAAAGTTGAGCCCCGAAAAAGCCTTCTGGACGCCCGACGGCGGAATGGCTTTGCTGATGTACGACAACGTTAGAAACGTAGAAGATCCGCGTTCGGCAGTTTTAGATTTTCTCGAAAGTGCCTATCAGGCGGGTGCAAAACGGACGGATTGGAAAGTAGACGATTACGATCTCAGGCCATTAACGTAATGAATGTTCATGAAAAGGTGTTTGTTCTTAACTTAGAGGCAATGTAAGAGCGACTTCGATCTTCTTAGTTCCAAGACTGGCCGAACAGATGCAAACTAGACCTTTAAACAAACCTCGGATCGACAACTGATATCTCATTAAACCGTTTGAAATCTTTGACGTTAAAAGTCAGGAGTTTAGCGATGCCGTGTTGTAACATGGCGGCCACTATTCGGGCGTCGTGAACATTCTTGCCCTTCACTTGATATTTTTGAAAAAGGTTCTCCCATTCATCAAACAGGTTAGGCCGGTCATCGATAAAATTGAATGTTGCACGAAACAGGCGAATCTCAAGCGCCGCATTTTGGGTAGTGAGATTTAGCCCGTTTACATCTAGGGGCCTTGTCGCGACTGACCAAAATTCGACCAAATTCTGCGGGATTAAAAAAATACTTTCCTTTTCACTGCGAATTTTGCTTATTGCCTGCCGGACGTGGGTGTATTGATCGCTATGCTTCTTCGAAAGAGCCGTTAAAATATTCGAGTCAAGAAGGTAGGACATAGAACGTTCCGGAAACCTTAATTATAAATACTTTCGCGGCTATCGTCCCAGGTGAGAGGTATCTCGTCCGAAAACTCGGCAAGCGAATCTAGTGCCGACTCCCATTCCTCTCGAGTCGCTGTCTCATAAAAACTTTCTCCGGCTAAGGTCTCGGAAAAATTGTCATTGATGAGATCAGTCAGTACATTCTCGACTGTTTTGCCGGATAATCTCGCTTCTTCGGCGATGCGGCTTTCAACATCTGTGGCTAGTTCCAAAATTACCGTCATATTCGGATATTATCATAAGTAAATTTCTGCGAAGATGGTTTTTTGTGCAGAATGGGTAATATTATGATCGATCTTCGCAGTGACACTGTTACGAAACCGAGCGATGAGATGCGGCGGGCGATGGCTACCGCTGACGTTGGCGATGACGTTTATGGCGAGGATCCGACGGTGAATCGGTTGCAGGAGATGTCGGCGGAGGTATTTGGTAAAGAGGCGGCGTTGTTTGTGCCGTCGGGATCGATGGGCAATCAGATCGCGGTCAAGCTGCACACGCAGCCGGGGCAGGAAGTCGTCATTGAGGAACGCGGGCATATCTTGAATTATGAGGTCGGGATGGCGTCGATCTTGTCGGGTGTGACGCTGCGGAGCGTGCGTAGCAGAGACGGTTCGGGGCACCTGACGTGGGAAGAGATCGCTGCGGTTTTGCATACTGACGGCGTTTACGACCATACGCAGACGGGCCTTTTGAGTCTCGAAAATACTCACAACCTCGGCGGCGGACGAGTGATGTCGGCGAAACACTGCGCCGAGCTCTGCGATAAGGCCCACAATGCCGGAATTCCGGTTCACATGGACGGCGCTCGTATATTTAACGCCGCCGTCGCTCTCGACACTTCGGTCGCGGAGTTGACGCGTGAATGCGATTCCGTCCAATTCTGCCTTTCAAAAGGACTCGGCGCACCTGTCGGATCGATGCTTGTCGGAACGAAAAGCTTTATCGGCGAAGCCCGAGTTTGGCGAAAACGCCTCGGCGGCGGCATGCGGCAGGCCGGAATACTCGCAGCCGCGGGACTTATCGCTCTCGATGAATCACCGAAACGCCTCCACGAAGATCACACGAATGCTCGCGAACTCGCGGCCGCCATTACACAGATAAAAGGCATCAGTCTCGATACCGAAAAGGTCGATACCAACATTGTCCTCTTCGATATCTCCGGCACCGGCAAGACATCGGCTGAGATCGTCGCGGAGCTCCAAGATATCGGAATCCTCGCGATCGGCTTCGGCAATCTGATCCGGATGGTGACTCATTTGGATATTTCGGCGGACGATGTTGATAAAACGATCAAAGGCATTACATCCCTGCTTGCCTGAGCCCCGTTTGA
>JBBRUA010000447.1:0-2562 GCA_038248245.1 Pyrinomonadales bacterium
AGGGATTTTTCTTTGATGCCGAGCAGCTTTTCGCGTTCGCGGATGTATTTGCCGCAGAGATAGTGAAACTCGGCACTGCTCATCGTTTTTTGAAACTCGTCGTGCTCGATTAGGCGGCGAAAGAACGAGTCGGTATCGAGCAGGACGCTGTAGTCGAAAAAGATGTCGTAAATGCGAACGACCTCTTCGTCACGCAGGATGCGGTCGTCGAGTTTGGCGTCGCCCTGATGGAGCGACAGGCCGATGCCGAAGTGCGTGTCGTGATAAAGATTGGCACCGGTCGAGATGATCCAATCGATAAAACCGGCCTTGATGAGCGGAATCAGAGCCGAAATGCCGAGGCCCGCGGGCGTCAACGCTCCGGTCAGCGTCACGCCGATCGTCACGTCTTCCTCGAGCATCTTCTTATCGAAAAGCTGGCACGCCTCACGCAAACGAGCGGCGTTGTACGCCATAAAAGACTCGTCGATCAGATCGGCGATGTTAGTTTTCTTAGAGATCGGAGTCGGATCGATCCGCTTTCCGCTTAGGAATTTACTTTGTTTCTTTGTCATCTGTTTCTGATGTAAGTCTCGTCGATCGCTTAACGTCGCGGCGTCGCATTCGCCTTTTTGGCCGCGATAAACTGCTCAAATCTATCTTCGTTCACCGACCACAGAATCGTTCCTGTGAGCAAACCCAATGCCGGATACACGAGGATAAAAATACTCGAAAGCGGCCGCCCGCTCCACATCCAACTAACCAAATTCATCGTTACAAAAAAGAAAATGCCGGGAACGACCGCGGTTCTCGCGACGAAATACCGCTTTCCTTTTAGCCGGACCTTCTCCCAACGGAGAAATTTTCTTCGCGACATTTTCTTCATCGAATGATCGACTCTCTAACCGACCTTATTCGGCTGCGGTGTTACGCGGAGGTGAAACAGAAAATGTTATAGTGCGAGTCCTTTCGCAATCTTTTTATCAAGTAAGTAAGTCTGGTAACGAGCGTTGTTACTCCACCACTCCGTAAAACCTGCTAAAAAACCAAGGACGACGAACACACAGAGGTGGACGTAAGAGAACTCAAGGAGGCGTCCTCTGAAAAGGAACTCACTCACGTTGAGCGCGATTAACATGAAAAGCGTAAAAAGGGCTGCCTTTCTCAGAATATAAAACATCTTGCCGCGCGTTCTAACGCGTTCCCATCGAATGGCGTCTTTGTCGGACATTGTGAGCATCGACTTAATATTCATATAGGTAAACAACTAAACCTTATTTGGCTGCGGCGTGATTCGCAGATATGGCTTTACTTCGGTCCAACCGGCAGGGAACTTCGCCTTGGCGTCTTCGTTGGAGACGGTGGGGACGATGATGCAGTCTTCGCCATCTTTCCAGTTGACGGGAGTGGCGACGGAGTAGTTGGAGGTTAGTTGGAGCGAATCGATGACGCGGAGCAGTTCGACGAAGTTCCGCCCGGTCGAAGCGGGATAGGTCATGATCAGTTTGACCTTTTTGTCGGGGCCGATGACGAAGACCGAGCGGACGGTGAATGTGTCGCTGGCGTTCGGGTGGATCATGTCGTAGAGGTCGGCGACTTTGCGGTCGCTATCGGCGATCATCGGGAAGTTGACGGCCGTGCCCTGCGTTTCCTCGATGTCCTTTTCCCAGCCGATGTGCGAATCGAGCGGGTCGACGCTCAGGCCGATGACCTTCACATTTCGTTTATCGAATTCCGGCTTGAGCTGTGCCGCCATACCGAGCTCCGTCGTGCAGACTGGCGTGTAATCCTTCGGATGCGAAAACAAAACGCCCCAACTGTCGCCCAGCCACTCATGAAAATTAACCGTCCCCTGCGTCGTCTCCGCCGTAAAATCCGGTGCCAAATCCCCCAATCGTATCGCCATTACTTTCCCTCCAAAACGTTTTTACAGATTATATCAGAAATGGTCGGAGGTATGTCAGTGGCACAGGCCCGCACGGAGTAAGGGCGAAATGTTGACGTCGAATATATCGCCCTTACTATCGTGCGGGCTTGTGCAAAAGAAAATCTTCGCGGCTTGCCGCAAAGCAGGGCGGCGAGGCTTGCCTCGCCGGGAGATTTCCATTAAAAACATAGGAGGCTTTGCCTCCAACGATATGTTCAAGGTCTCAAAAGACTCACCCGCGTACTACCTGACGTCGGTCACCAAAGACCGCCTGCCCGTTTTCCGGACAAACGCTATCGCCCAGATCACCTGCAAAGCGATCGACGAAGCACGACTGTCAGGTAAATTCCTGATCTTTGCGTACGTAGTAATGCTCGAACACCTTCACCTCGTCACCGACAACAGTCGCAGTTCTAAAGATATTCACCGATTCGTCAACGGCATCATCAGCCGCCGCGTGATCGATCATCTCAAGGCGAACGATCACGAAGAATCGCTAAACAAACTGCGTATCTCCGAACGAGCCGGCGGATATAAATATTCTCCCTGGCAACACCATCCGGACACGCGTTTGCTGTGGAATGAAGAGATGTTGATGCAGCGGATAAATTACACTCATCTGAATCCGGTCAGGGCCGAGATGGTGCAGCACCCCG
>JBBRUA010000448.1:0-2560 GCA_038248245.1 Pyrinomonadales bacterium
ATGAGATCCTGCTTTGGATGCTGCTAAGCTGTTTGATCAGCTACCTAAACCTGGCCGAGATCGAAATTCCGTGTTTCAACGGCAAGCCGAACGCTGAGACCTATCGAAACGCGATCGAGTTTGTAATAGCGAAGCGGCGGTCGAACGACTTTGATATCGACAAGTATTTACAGCCATTTTCCGATGCTAATTAAGACATTTACAATTACACCTTTTCAGCAAAACACGCGAGTGGTTGCGTGTGAAACTACGCGAAAAGCGATTTGCATCGATCCGGGTGAGAAGTGCGACGAGATCGCGGGCTTCATTAACGGCAATGGCCTCGAGCTGCAGGCGATAACGCTGACGCACGGACATCTCGATCACGTCGGCGGGACAGGCGATTTGGCAAAAAGCTTTCCTAAGGCGGAGATTCTGCTGCACAAGGACGACGAAGACCTATATTACGGCCTACCGCAGCAACCTTTGTTCATGGGCATCGCACCGCATCAGATGAAGGCTCTAGGCTTTGACTACGACGCTCCTCCGAAGCTTACCCGCAATTGGGAACACGGTGAAATTTACGAGGTCGGCGAACTGCGGTTTTCGGTGCGGCATTGTCCGGGACACACCCGCGGGCACGTAGTTTTGGCGGAGGAAGCCGAGAAAAAGGTGTTTGTCGGCGATTGCCTTTTCGAAGGAACTATCGGCCGCACCGACCTGCCGGGCGGCAATTACGATCAGCTCATCGATTCGATAACCCGGAACATTTTGTCCCTAGACGACGACGTTACAGTCTATTCCGGACACGGACGAGAAACGACGATCGGCCGCGAACGAACGTCAAACCCTTTTCTGACCGGACAAAACCACTCGACTCGTGGAAGATTTCTGTAGAACCTACAACTTTCGAGAGAGCAAAAGTGAAATTTTCGAAATGAATTGAAAACGGACTGACGTGTCCTGGAGACATAATGATCTATACCAGACGAAAATTAATAAGGAGAATATGATGGAAAAAATTGTTTCAGCATTACTGCTACTGACAACGTCGATCATGTCTGTGTTGGCCCACGGGGATGACAGCCATTTTGAGAGTAAGCAAGATGTGGTCGTCAAAGTCACCAAAGTAAACGGCAATGTCTATATGCTTCAGGGTAGGGGCGGAAACATCGGAGCGATCGTTGGGCCGGACGGGATCCTGATCGTTGATGACGACTATAAAGCAGTGAGCGAAAAGCTTCGCGATGCATTAAAAGAACTCGGGTCGGCGAGTCCTAAGTTTATTTTTAATACGCATTGGCATGGAGACCACACCGAGGGAAATGCCTTTTTTGGTAAGGAATCGATAATCGTCGCACACGCGAATGTCCGCAGACGACTGCTGGATCCGCCGGTAATATTTGGCAACAAAACGGCTCCGTATCAATCGTTTGCCCTGCCGATAGTGACGTATGACGAGAGCGTGTCGATCCACTTCAATGGTGATGAGATCAAGGCCGTCCACTACCCGAACGGCCACACCGATGGTGATTCGGTCGTGTTTTTTGTGAAAGCAAATGTCGTGCACCTCGGCGACGATTTCTTCGTGGGGCGGTTTCCGTTCGTCGATATCGATAGCGGCGGCAGTGTGCAGGGCCTGATAAATAATATCGGGTCACTTATCAAAACGCTGCCGGCAGATGCGAAACTGATTCCCGGGCACGGCCCGCTCTCAACAGTCGACGATCTGAAGGCCTATCACCAAGTGATCGTCGAGACCTCAAAATTAGTTCAGGACGCGATGAAAGCCGGAAAGTCGCTGGACGAGATCAAAAAAGCCGGACTTCCCGAAAAATATAAAGCAGCCGGATCGGGTTTTATAAAAACCGATATGTGGATCGAGACGATCTATAGAAGTTATTCCAAGAAGTAATCTCGAGATCGGAGAAAACAAAGGGACGCGAAGGAAGATGTTCTTCCTTCGCGTCCCTTTTTTATTCGGTGAGCGACAAGCTACGCAACCGTTACGGTTTTTTCGAGATAGACGTCCTGGATGGCGTTCAGCAGTTCGACGCCCTCGGCCATTGGGCGTTGGAAGGCTTTGCGGCCTGAGATGAGTCCGGTGCCGCCGCCGCGTTTATTGATGACGGCGGTGCGTACGGCGTCGGCCATATCGCTCGCTCCTTTCGATTCGCCGCCGGAGTTGATCAGCCCCGCACGTCCCATGTAGCAGTTGGCGACCTGATAACGTACCAGATCGATCGGGTTGTCGGACGACAGTTCGCCGTAGATACGCTTGTCAGTTTTGCCGTAGGCGCTTTCGGTATTGAGCATGTTGTAGCCTCCGTTACGCTCAGGCAACTTCTGTTTGATGATGTCGGCCTGAATCGTAACGCCGAGATGGTTCGCCTGACCCGTCAGGTCAGCGGCGGTGTGCATATCACCCTCAGAGCCTTTAAATTTAGGGTTACGCAAATAGCACCAAAGTATCGTCGCGAGGCCCAGTTCGTGAGCATACGCAAATGCCTCGGCAACCTCGGTGATCTGCCGCGTCGATTGATCCGAACCGAAATAAATCGTTGCGCCGATCGCGACCGCA
>JBBRUA010000449.1:0-2553 GCA_038248245.1 Pyrinomonadales bacterium
GCATGGTCGCCGTCCCTGACGAACGCCTCGCCGTTCTCGAAAAGCTCAATAAAGCACAAAAGGTCGTGCCCGCCATGGTCGAGTTTCTCGACATCGCCGGACTCGTTCGCGGAGCGTCAAAGGGCGAAGGCCTGGGCAACCAGTTTCTCGCGAACATTCGTGAAACCCACGCCGTCATTCAGGTCGTTCGGTGTTTTGACGACGACAATATCATCCACGTCGAGGGATCGGTGAACCCGATCCGCGACATCGAAACGATCCAGATCGAGCTCGCCCTCGCCGACCTCGCCTCCGCCGCGAAGCGTCGCGAAAAAGCGGCGAGAGCTGTCAAAGCCTCCGGTGACAAGGCCGCCAAGATCGAACTTGAGATACTCGACAAGATCCAGCCGCTGCTCGAGGAAGGCCGCCCGGCACGTTCTGCCGACCTTTCTGACGACGAACGAGCGATCCTCAAAACGTGGTTTTTCTTGTCGACCAAACCGACGATCTACGCCGCCAATGTTGATGAAGACTCGCTCGCCGACCCTGAAAGCAATCCGCACGTACAAGCGGTGATAAAGCACGCCGAAAGCGAACAGGCCGATGTCGTCTTCATCTGCGCCAAGCTCGAAGCTGAACTCGTCGCCCTCGACCCCGCCGAACGCGACGAATATCTGAAAGATCTCGGCCTCAGTTCGAGCGGCGTCGACAAACTGATCAAGGCCGCCTATCACATGCTCGGCCTGATGAGCTTTCTGACCGCCGGCGAGAAAGAAGTGCGAGCCTGGACGATCCCGATCGGCACCAAGGCACCACAGGCCGCCGGCGAGATCCACACCGATATCGAACGCGGCTTCATCCGGGCCGAGATCATCGGCTACAACGACCTCGTCGCCTGCGGTTCACGCAAGATCGCCAGCGAAAAAGGCCTCGCCCGCCTCGAAGGCAAAGAATACATAATGCAAGACGGCGACGTCGTGGATTTTCGGTTTAATGTTTAAGAAGCTCGTGATCGCATTGGTTCGCGCAAGAACGTAGTCGTCCGCCGGGGCAATGTGGAAAAAATTCGTTAAATGGAATAAATCGGTGCTATAATTTGCATTAGTCAGTATGAGGTTCACACGTTTCAAAAAGATCGCCCGCAACACGCTCGCCGGATTTATGGCGGTTTGGTTGACGGGCATTGTCTTTTTGTTTTGCTGTGAAGAGATAAACGCTGCCCCGATGGAGGGCGAGTTTTGCCCACTGGCAAAAATGTCGGCCCACTGCGACAAGGCTGAAAAAGCTAACCCGAATTCCGATATTGTCGGGAATATTGAATCAGACTGCGTGGAATGTTGCGGATTTTTATCGGCGATATTTGATAAAACCCGCAAGCACGAACAATCGAAGGTTGCTGTCACTCCAAAAACGATCACTCTGGGATTCAGCCTAGTCGTTCGCGTCGATAAGTCAGTCGAGCCTGTCGCGTCCCATTCGCACGTGTCCGACCGGCAGCGAACCTTCCTTAAAAACCGTACTCTAAGAATTTAAAGATCAGCACTCAATCGCGTCTAAAACAGTTGAATGCTTTAGGGCATTTGGCTAAAACTCGTAGCAGGTTTTTTAATACTGAGGTAACAAAATGAAAAGGAAAGTAATATTAGCATTCGCGGTGGTCATGGTTCTGAGCCTTGCCGTAGCGGCGTTTGCTTACACACGTAACGTAAGTTCAACTAAAGCGGCCGTATCGTCTTGCTGTTGCAGCGGAGATTCTTGTCCGATGAAAGACAAGAATGCGGTTGCAACCGCCGGCGCGTCGGCAGATTGTGATTGCTGCAAAGGCGACGGAGCGTCGTGCCCCATGAAAATGGGTGGTGCGGCAGCGGCCGATTCGAAAATGGGCGACGTGAAATCGTGCCCGATGATGAAGGGCAACGCCGACGCTACGAAAGTGAGCGCGGACGGCAAAAGCTGTTCATGTGCTTGTTGTGCTTCCGAAAAGGAAACGAAGGACGCTTCGGCGGTCTAACCGATTTCGTATCGACACAAAAAAAGAGGCTCCACGTGGGCCTCTTTTTTCTTGCAAGCGATTAAATATTAAAAGTATGCCCTCGGTAGGATTCGAACCTACAACCAACGGATTATGCTTACCAACTACGCCTTTCGACGCCCCTTTCAGGTTTGTGGTCTGGACTTTCTCTTCTCTTTACGAGTTTGCTGTCAAGTCTCTACACCTTCCGGAAAATTTCCGGCTTGGCTCGGGATTACCATGCACAAAATCGTGTTTAGGCTTCCCCGAATTTAACAAATTCTACTAAAATGCTGTTAAATAACACTTTAGCAACCCATTGTGTCAAACCATATGGAAAAGAGATGTCTTGTTTGTGATTCCAATTTAACCGGCAGGCAAAGTAAGTTCTGCTCGGTCAAATGTAAATCGGCATCGGTAAACAACAAACACCAGAACTACAAATCTCAACAACTTCGGGGCTATGAAAGAAAAATCCAATTAATCAAACTAAAAGGTGGGTGTTGCGAGATTTGCGGGTATAGTAAAAATAACGCTGCTCTCTGCTTTCACCACATTGACCC
>JBBRUA010000450.1:0-2546 GCA_038248245.1 Pyrinomonadales bacterium
CGTCGGCGTCGTCAATGGTCGCGTCGGCGTCGTCAAAGGTCGCGTCGGCGTCGTCAAGGGTCGCGTCGGCGTCGTCAAGGGTCGCGTCGGCGTCGTCAAGGGTCGCGTCGGCGTCGTCAAGGGTCGCGTCGTCGTCGTCACGGGTCGTGTCGGCGTCGTCACGGGTCGCGTCGGCGTCGTCAAGGGTCTCGTTAGGTCGGACAGAAGACCGTTTAGGACTGCGACAATTCATCTGGTCAAAGCTAGTGGCAATTCACCGGAGAACGCGGTATATTCAGGTTCCGGCGAAAATGCGGGTAACCGCAACCAAGTCAATGATCGAAGGCGATAGTAAACGTAATGAACCTCCAACGCTTTTCACCGAAAAAGTTTGCGCAATTCGTGCGCAAGGTTCCCGCGCGCTTCGGCCGTCGGTTCGCACAGTATAGATTTTTCGCTTATCTAGCCATTCTCGGCCCCGGCATCATCGCCGCTAATGCGGGCAACGACGCTGGCGGCATCACCACCTATTCAACTGCGGGAGCTGCCTACGGATACACACTTTTGTGGGCGTTCATCCCGATGACTCTCAGCCTGATCGTCGTGCAGGAGATGTGCGTGCGAATGGGCGTTGTCACCGGCCAAGGCCTCGCCGACCTAATCCGCGAACAATTTGGCGTCCGCTGGACTGCACTGATCATGTTCGCTCTTCTCATCGCAAACACCGGCGTCATCATTTCCGAATTCGTCGGCATTGCACAGGCCTCTGAACTCTTCGGCATCCCGCGTTTTTTCACGATCCCGCTCGCTGCCGGTTTTATCTGGTGGCTCGTCGTTAAAGGCTCAGCCCAACGCGTCGAACGCGTGTTTCTGGCACTCTCACTCGTCTTTTTCTGTTACGTTATCTCGGCGTTCATGGCCGGACCGGATTGGGTCGAGGTTGGAAAAGGTTTTGTAAAGCCGAGTTTTAACCTCGAAACCGGCTATCTTTTCACGGTGATGGCTCTGATCGGCACGACGATAACGCCGTTCATGCAGGTTTTCATTCAATCGTCCGTGGTTGAAAAAGGAATGGACGAAGAAGACCTCGGCGTCGCTCGTGCCGACGCGATCACGGGGACGATATTCGCCTGCTGTATTGCGGCGTTCATCGTTATATGTACGGCCGCAACCCTACATCAACAGGGCATAACCACGATCGATTCCGCCGCTACTGCCGCCGAATCTTTGACCCCGGTCGCGGGTCAATATGCGAAGTATCTTTTCGCCGTCGGGCTCTTCGGAGCGGCGATGCTCGCGATGGGCGTGCTACCGCTCGCGACGGCATATTCCGTAAGTGAAGCCCTCGGTTTCGAAAAAGGCTTGTCACGCTCGTTTCGCGAGGCTCCGATCTTTCTCGGGATATTCACGACCCTGATCCTGGTCGGAGCGATAGTCGCGATGCTCCCCGGCATTCCGCAGATCCAACTCCTACTAGTCACTCAGTGTATCAATGGTTTACTCCTGCCCGTCCTGCTCGTTGCCATCGTGTCACTAGCGAACAAAAGCGAGATCATGGGTAAACATAAAAACCATTGGGTGTTTAATATCCTCGCGTGGACCATCACAGTCGTTGTTTCCGCACTCTCTCTAATGTTGCTCGGAAAAACTATTACTGATATGTTTTAGCCAATATTATGCCTGTTGCTGAACTCAAGAAGAAAGGGATATTTTTTCTCTTCATCGCCGGAAGTCTATCGTTAACTCTCATTCTTTTGCCGCTCGTCACTCCGACGATCGAGCGCTACTTTGCATCGGCGTTTGGTACTACCGACACGATAATGGGCGAGACGGCCGTCACGCTTTTTAAAAATATTCTCCGCATCGTAAACGTGATCATTTGGATGACGCTCGTCATTTCGGTCATTAGGTTTCTCGATTTTCTTATATTCCGGGCAGCACTTCTGGCATCAAATCAGAACGAGATCTCTTCGCTGCTGCGAAATGTTTTCTCGATCATAATTTACATCGTTGCGTTCTTCGTGATATTCCAGTCACAGTATCCGACGATCGCACTCGCTCCCCTTTTCACCGGTTCCGCGATACTCGGTATCGTCGTCGGTCTCGCCCTACAAGACACGCTCGGCAATCTTTTCGCCGGAATCGCGCTACAGGCCGATAAGCCTTTTCAGGTAGGTGACGTTATCTCACTCTCAACTATTGGGATGGGCGTCGTCGAAGATGTGTCGTGGCGCGGTGTTCGTATCCGAACCTTTCAAAACAAACTGTTGGTGGTGAGCAATGCTGTGCTTGGAAAAGAGACGATCGAGGTTGCTCCGAAAGAAAACCTAAATGCTCGCACCGTTTTTTTCAACACGGTCTATTCCGCATCCCCGGCAAATACCGCAACCATAGTTCGAGAAGCCATGCGGCATAGTGAAAACGTCTCGAAAAAAATGCGTCCTATCGTACTAATAAGAAACCTCGGCGTGAGCGGAATTGACTGGGAATTTAAATACTGGCTCGAAGATTATACAAAATTCAACGACTCGGACGCCACCATCCGGGAACGCATCTGGTATGCATTC
>JBBRUA010000451.1:0-2535 GCA_038248245.1 Pyrinomonadales bacterium
AAAACGAACGATTGAAGCACTAAAATAATGAGGGCAAAACGAATGGCGTTGAATTTTTTCATAGTTTTAAATGAGCAAATCGCACGACGGAGCCACAGCTCGGTTTTTGTAACCGTCGGAATTTCCGCAAGTTTCCCAATTATACAACACGTGTCGGTAAAAGGTTTCACGCATAACGATCCTGCAAAGTCAGGCACGGATCATTCTTACTACGATAAACAATTGATTCGTGACAGATAAGTTTTTCATTCGATTTATAGAATAGCGAGACTATCCGTCCTTTAATAAGTTCATACATTCGAGAGTCGGATCGAGTAAAAGATGATTGCGATACGGCGGTGTTGCTTTTGCGACCGCTATTTGAGTAAATATAGTTAATCCTGAAAATAACGAGAACACTCACAGCCACACAAAGTTTTTCCGTTTAGAAGTATGCAAGAATTCACAGATCAAATGCCATCGGATATCGAGCGTTTTCCGATGGTGCCTATTCGTGACGTAGTCATTTTTCCTTACACAAAAGTTGCGTTCAAGATCGGCCGACCTAGTTCGGTTCGTGCCTTGGAACAGGCAATGACCGGCGAGCGGAATATTTTTCTTGCGACGCAGCATGATGCTTCGATCGATGAGCCGAACGCAGATCAGATCTACACAGTGGGCACTCTCGGGCGGATCGTTCAAGCCCAGCGGCAGGAGAATGGGCAGATCAAGGTTGTTGTTGAAGGGCGCGAACGTGGGCGTTCGGTAAGAATTGAACAGGACGGCGACGGAATGTTCTACGCTCATGTCCGGAAGATCGCTTCGACGGATGAGTCGGGGTATCGAACCGACGGTTTGCTGCAGAAGATCCATTCTCTCGTCGAACAGTTCTTGCGGGTTTCGCCGGATGCTTATACTGATGCCTTGCATGCGTCGCTTCGCGGAGTTTCAGCGGCTCAGATCGCGGACTCGATGTCTTCGCATTTGCGGATCGGGGTTGATGAGAAACAGGATCTCCTAGAGACGTTTTCCGTTCAGGAGCGTCTCCAAAAGCTGGTCGATGTTCTTGAGGGCGAGATCGAAAAACGGCAACTCGACCGAAACATCCATTCGCGCACCAAGAAGGCGATGGACAAGCATCAACGCGAATATTATTTAAACGAACAGATCAAAGCCATTCATAAAGAACTTGGTCGCAAGGACGACAAGGCCGAACTCGAGGATCTGAAAACAAAGATCAACGAAGCGGGACTGACCGAGGAAGCTCACGACAAGGCAATGCAGGAATTTGCAAGGCTCGAGGCGATGCCGCCGATGTCGGCGGAAAGCACAGTTAGCCGAAATTATCTGGACTGGCTGATAAATGTGCCTTGGAAAAATCGTTCGGAAGAGATCGAAGATCTGAACGAAGCCGAAAAGACGTTGAACGAGGATCATTATGGGCTTGAGAAGATCAAAGAGAGGATATTGGAGTTTTTGGCGGTTCGCCAGCTTGTTAAAAATCCTAAGGGTACGATCCTATGTTTTGTGGGTGCTCCGGGCGTTGGTAAGACCTCGCTAGGCAAATCGATCGCTAATGCGACCGGTCGCAAATTCGTACGGCTCGCACTCGGCGGCGTTCATGATGAGGCTGAGATACGCGGACACCGCAGAACTTATATCGGTTCGATGCCGGGACAGATCGTCCAGTTAATGAAGCGAGCCGGAACGACGAATCCGGTCATTCTGCTCGATGAGGTCGATAAACTCGGACGCGACTACCGCGGCGACCCGAGTGCGGCATTGCTTGAAGTTCTCGATCCGGAGCAAAATAGCACCTTCCGCGACCACTATTTGGATGTCGATTACGACCTGTCGCATGTTTTCTTCATCGCCACGGCGAATGTTTTGCACACGATTCCGCCGGCATTACAAGATAGACTAGAAATTTTGAGTCTTTCCGGCTACACCGAGCGTGAAAAGGCTGAGATCGCGAAACAACATCTCATTCCTAAGCAGTGTGAGAACAGCGGGATAGACGTCGAAAAGGTCAAATTTACGGAAGACGGCATTCTTGAAACGATCCGCCACTACACGCGCGAAGCAGGCGTTCGAAATCTGGAACGCGAGATAGGTTCCTGCCTGCGTAAGATCGCTCGGCAATATGTCGCTTCAGATGCGAAGGACGATTTTCGCGTTGTGATAAATGCGGAGAAAGTACAAGAATTATTGGGCACGATCCGCTATCGCAAACAGGATATTGCCCGTGTGAGTGAGGTTGGACTTGTGAACGGCTTGGCTTGGACTGAGGTCGGTGGAGACGTTCTGCAGATCGAAGCAACACTGGTTAAGGGCAAGGGCGAGGTAACACTGACGGGGAAACTTGGCGAGGTGATGCAGGAATCGGCGAAGGCCGCTCTGACCTGCGTTCGCACCAGAGCTGAGGCGTTAGGTATAGACACCGCTATTTTTCGTGAGAAAGATCTGCACATCCACGTTCCCGAGGGAGCGATTCCAAAGGACGGTCCGAGTGCCGGTATAACGATGGCCACGGCGATGGTCTCGGCAATGACCGGC
>JBBRUA010000452.1:0-2534 GCA_038248245.1 Pyrinomonadales bacterium
CCCGAGACCGCCGCCAAAATTAGCAGAGCGGTGCCCACGAAAAACAGGCGATTGTTTTGGCGGAATGCACAGAAGATAGCGAGAATTGCCGCCAGGACCGCCGCCCCGATCTGTAACCATAGTAGCGGCAGGGTTGCATTAACGTCCGCGTAGTTCGCGCCGAAAAATCCGGCTTCGAGCCTGATCGGCAGATGTGCGATCGCGAGGTAAGTCTTCGCGGCGACAATCACGAAAAGAGCCGCGGCGAGCCCGAGTAAGTGGTTCCGTCCGGCACTCGGAAATTTGAAATCACTGAATTTCTGTTTCTGCCGGTCGAATTTGAAACTGGAACTAGCGAGGTACAGCAAAAGCGTGCCGACGAGGTTAAAGGCCAGCAGCATCAGGAGAATATTTGAGATCCATTCAAGCGTGGGCAACGTAAAAACGTAAAAAGCTACGTCGCGTCCGAACAGTGGATCAACTGTGCCGAAGGGAACCTGATAAAAGAAACGCAAGACCATTTCCCAGGAGCCAACCGCATTCAGACCCGCAATTAGCCCTGCGGCAATCGCGATCAGGATCGGGGCACGTTTGACGATCGGCAGCGCAGCTGTCGCACCTTCCATATGCAATAGATGCGGAGGCCCGGCAAAACCCGATGCCATTCGCAGATTGAGCCAGGTCAAGATGCTCACGCTGCTGCCGATTATCAGCCCGACGAGTGCGGTCGTTGTCCAGATCGTCGAAAAAATACCTGCAAAGCCGATACTCGAAAACCATAAGTAGTCAGTGTAGATACGGGCGAACACAACCCACGAAAACACTAACGCAACAATTCCCGGAACAACCAGAAGCCACTTGGAGATCGTGACGCCCGAACCTTGACCGGAACTCGCAATTTGCCGCGGAGCCGGTTTTTCGT
Organism: Pyrinomonadales bacterium; assembly: GCA_038248245.1. Classification (GTDB taxonomy): domain Bacteria; phylum Acidobacteriota; class Blastocatellia; order Pyrinomonadales; family Pyrinomonadaceae; genus OLB17. Next base: position 902 of record JBBRUA010000452.1, read on the forward strand.
CGTCAATTATGTCGTCGTCAAAATCAAATGAATTATCTTTCATATTTTTGTCTCGCCTCGTAAGGCAAGAATGTTGAGAGCCGGCTTTCTGTGCCCGCGTCTTCTAACCATCACGCAACCGTTACCGATTATCCTAGTATCTATGTGGTTGCTGTCGCAATTCCGGTACAAGATCCACTTTCCCTAAATTCCGAGAAAGGGCGTCGGGGCACCGTTCTATTTATTCCCTCCGGACATTGCTCCGTTCAAAATTCGGGCGATCTGTTTGACGGTTTGGATCTCTTCGTCGCAGATCCGGACCCCAGCGCTAACAAACCCGATCTCACCGCCGGATGCCTCCGCGACCAAAGTACAGCGTGAAATAATGTCGTATTTCTGTTTCGTTCCGGCGTCAGGATCGGCAGCGGCTATTTCATTGCGTATCTCGTGAAGTGCCTCCGCAAAAAAGGAGTCGTCCGGCCTGAGGTCAAGCCAGTTTGCGAGGGTGCGGAGATTTTCCTCCGAATCAGGAATGTTCATTCCCACCAGCGAGTCAAAGATCATCTGCCGTTCACGTTGCGTGATCGTGCCATCTGCCCATGCAACCTCAACTAGGGGAACAACTTTTCGTAACTCGTCCGGAGCGCGTTCATCTGTTTCCATGCGGATCAAGGCTGATAGACTGCTTACGGTATCAGCCAGACTGTCTTTCTCGCCGGCTCCAGCACGGTGTGTTCGCCAGAAACCAAACGTGTATTCTTCGCTCAGTTCACCGATGTATTTGGTTTGTTGATAAAGGTGCGATGCGAAAGCTGTACAGTTTGCGACGTCGAGGTTTTCGCAATGGACAACTAGGTCGGCCCACAAATTTTGGATCGATTCACGATGAGGTCTTGACGTAAGGCTTTCCATTAACGCCAGGTATACGTCTTCGGTATCTAATATGCCGTATTCGTCGGCAGCCTTGATAACGGCGTCTTGCTCGTTACGGCCAACTCTACCGTCCGTCCACGCAATCGATATCAGAGGCGTGAGGATCGTAAGCGCTAGGGAAGCACGTTCGGGCAGGCCGAGATCGAAAATCTGTTTGATCCGCCGGGTATGTTCTCCGAACTCATAATCAGCTTGTTTTTGCTTTTGATACTCGTAGAGTCCTGATTTGAGAACCGATTTCATAGATTCCTCCTATTGCTGTGGGCTGCAAAATAGAAAAGACCTATTGCAGCTAAATAAACCGCAATAGGTCTCGAATCTTTGCTCTCGCGCCGGATCATCCATTATTGGGATGAACGTATTGACGGCATCGAAAGACCTCCATTTGTCTGGAGGCATCTACTCCCCTACTGAACTTTCTAGATACTAAAGGATACTTGATATTAATGTCAAGTATGGGAACTTTTATTTTCAGTTAACATTTTATTGCACAGTTTGGCGGCAGATCGGTGCCGTCTAGTGCGATTTAACGCACGGGGATATTGGTGCGATATTGGATGAGCGTGTGGGCGGCGACGGTGGTGATGATGATCGCTCCGCCGAGAATTGCCCAGTTCGAGGGCTTTTCGCCAACGAACAGGAAGACCCAGACCGGGTTTAATAACGGTTCGATGAAGCCGATGATCGACGCGTCGAGCGGGCGCGTGCCGCCGGTGACGCC
>JBBRUA010000453.1:0-2521 GCA_038248245.1 Pyrinomonadales bacterium
AACAGGCACGAAAAGTTGTCGATAAGGTTGAGGCGGAACTGCTGACACCGGTCGGGCTGCGGTCGCTTTCGCCGAAGGATCCTCAGTATTGCCCAATCTACATTGGTTCGCCCCTCCAACGGGATTCTTCATATCACCAAGGAACCGTTTGGAGTTGGCCGATAGGCCATTTTGTAGATGCGTATCGGCGAGTTCATTCTAAAGACGCGAAGGCTGAGGCCTTTGTTGAACAGATAATCCAAGGTTTCCAGATACATCTGTCTAAGGCAATGGCCGGACAGATTTCCGAGATCTTCGACGGAGATTCACCACATCTGCCCCGAGGCTGTGGCGCTCAAGCATGGAGCGTCGCGGAACTTCTAAGGATTGTGTGCCCGTGATGCTATCTACCGAGCGCGGCACAACAGCAAACTGTTTTGTGATCGCTTTCAGGATTTGCCTGATAATTTAGAAAAAAAAGACCATCGCAATATAATAAATACTACTAATTCCTTAGTGAATTGGAGCCGCTGCTAAGACTTCAGATGTTTCGTTCTGTTCGTTCGGAAGTAAACGGCTCCTGCACCTTCACCCCTTCTACTCCCGCAATACGTAGCAACATCGCTATTTAGCGTTCGAATTCTCCAAAGAACTTTCTTGCTTGAATTTGAAGACTGTCTCCGAAACTTCTGATTAACGTGCGGTGTACCACTGAAGCCTTCAATCCCTCTCATTGTTTTGTCGAGTGTGTGCCAACAGACATTCAAATTCAAAAAAAGAGCATATTGTTGAAGCTATCCTTTTTTTTAGGGGAAAAGAATTTAGCGGACGGCGTTAATTCGTCGCCTATGTATGGTTGGCAACGCATCGATGAACAGGGATTGCACAAGCTAAGTTCATTAATGCGGTTGCGGAAATAATAATGAGGAAATTGGTATGAAAATCTTGATCGCGTACGACGGGTCAGCCGCGGCTGACGAGGCTATTAATGATCTGCCGCGTGCGGGCATGCCGCGTGAAGCAAAAGCGTTACTTATTAACGTCAAAGAGTTGTGGCTGCGGCATTTCGCTAGTAACAATAATCCGATTGAGTTGGCGGCATTATCGTATTCATCGGTAGCTCAATCGGTTGGTACACGGACCGCGACATCCACGGTCGCAACGGTCGCAACGGCCGCAAGGGCCAATGTATTGCAATTAGCTGACGAACGTCTTCATTCGATGTTCCCTGATTGGAAAACCGAAACACTCGACGTTGTTGGCTCGGCCGCCCGTGAAATAGTTGAGCAGGCAAAGCTTTGGGACGCAGATTTAGTTGTCCTAGGTGCGAACGGAAACACGGGGCTCAAACAAAATATTCTCGGCTCCGTCGCCCAAAAGATCGCTAACGAAGCAGATTGCTCAGTTCGTATTGTCAGGGGAGAATGCTGGAAAAACGGTTCTCCAAGCAGACTTTTGATCGCTCTCGACGGAACAGCTTCGGCGATGGCTGCGGTTGAGGAAGTGAGCCGCAGAATGTGGACTATGGGGAGCGAGGTTCGTCTCGTTATCGTGAAAGATGGTTTACAGAATGATTTCAGAAGCATTTGTGAATATGTCGAGGATGCTAGAAAAACACTGGTTGCCGCCGATCTTTCGGTGACTGAATTGATCGAAGAGGGAGATCCTAAACAGCTGATCATTTCAGCAGCAGAAGAATGGGGTGCGGATTGCATTTTTCTCGGTGCGAACGAGCCCGGAACCTCTTTTGAGAAGCTTCTCCTCGGCGGCGTCTCAACAGCGGTGGTCTCTCGGGCGCATTGCACAGTCGAGATCGTACGAAAAAAGATGACCGGAACACATCACGATGTTTGATTTTCTTCGATTCGGCCAAACTGAAAAAACTCAACAAAGTCTCGCGGTAGGAGTCGAATCGGTCTTAGACAATGATGTCTTCAGCCTCGATCGTCTTCAAGCGAGGGCGATGGAGCTTGCCGCGACACATCAAGTCGGGGAGGACGGAAAGCACGGTTTCAATCTCCTTGCCCGACTCGGCGACAATAAAAGAGAACTCGTTAGAGCCTACCGCGCGTTAAACGACTCGACAAGAGTCGAACCGCTAACGCCGTCGGCGGAATGGCTGGTCGATAATTTTCATATTGTCGAAGAACAGCTTCGCGAGGTCCGACAGGATCTGCCACTCAATTTTTATCGTGAGTTGCCAAAACTCGAAGCCGGAAGATTTGAGAATTACCCCCGCATTTACCATCTGGCATTCGAGATCGTCACCCATACCGACAATCGTCTGGATGCAATCACGCTGGCGGCGTTTCTGGAGGCGTACCAGAATGGCCAAAATGGCCAACCCCTGACTATCGGGGAAATATGGGCATTTCCGATCTCGCTGAGGCTCGCTCTGATCGAAAATCTGAGGTATTTTGCCAGTAGAATTCGGCAGGCTAGCCTCGACCGTGCGGATGCCGACAAACTCGCCGACGAACTGGCGGCATTTACCGGGCAAGATGTTTCGGGCAAAAGGTTTGAGCAGCTTACTGACAATTTC
>JBBRUA010000454.1:0-2512 GCA_038248245.1 Pyrinomonadales bacterium
ACTGAAGAGGTTGAGACGGACGAAGAGGCTAAGTAATTTTATGGCTTTCGTTTTTAACCGATGAGAGGCCGAATGAGGCCGAATTGCCCGGAAGACGGGCCGCAGATGCCCGGAACGGCCGGGCTAAGTTTGAGACATATTATATATGGCAGTTCGAAAAGCAGTTCGAATTTACGATTTGGCCCGTGAGCTGAAACAGGACACGAAGCGCGTGATGGAAGACCTTCGACGCGTTGGTGCCGATGTCAGCGTTGCGTCAAATTCTGTCAGCGCGGAATTTGCAGAGAAAGTCCGGCTCAAGTATTTTCCTAAGACAGATATCGCTCCAAAACGTGCGATCAAGATCATCAAAGCTTCAAAGGCAGTTGACGATCCGGCTCCGGACGAATCGGTTCACGCTAGTGAAGCCCCGAACGCGACGGAAGATGTTGTTGAAGTCCCGGCGATCAGCGCAACCGAAGAGGTCGTGGCAAAGCCTAAGACCGAAACCCCGGTTGAAACACCGGAAAGCGTTACCAAAGTTAAAAAACTCGTCGTAACCAAGGTCGAGGCTCCAGAGCCGGCCGAAGAAGTTGCTCCGGTCGAGGAAAACGCTCCCGTCGAGGAAGCTGCTCCGGTTACTGAAGAAGTCTCCGAAACAAAAACGGCGGAAATCCCTGCCTCTTCAGCACCAGGCACAAAAAACAAAGTACTCAAGAAAAAAATTCCAGTCGATATTGCCGCGGACGTAACTCCGGACGGTGAGACTCAGGTTCCGGCCGGAACGGAACCCGCCGCCGGCTCTGATGTAATGGTCAGCAAGTCGGGCGTCGTTCGAAAGGTTCTGACACTTTCAAAAGAATCGCTCGAAAAAGGCATCAAGCCGGGCGACAAACTCGTAACTGACGCCGTTACGCAGACCGGTCGTTTGCTTGGCGATGCGAAGAACAACGATCCGCGTGGACGACGTCCTGAATTTAAGGGCACGCCGGGCGAGACTTCGACACCCCAGCTAAATTACACGCCGCCAACTGACAATCGACGCCGTCCAGGTCGCGGAGGCGGCCGAAAAGGAGCGAATGATAAGGGAGGCAGATTTGCCGAACGCGATCAGGACACGCCGCTCAAACGTACGATCGAGGAACGTGTTCTCGATCAGGTCGGGGCGGTCGATTCCGGTAATCTACGCTCGGTCCGTCTGACCGAGGGTGCGACGATCCGTGAGTTCGCCGAGGCTCTTGGCATTACGCCGCGTGATATCGTGCAACTTTTGATCAAGAAGGGCATTTTCGCGACGCTTAATCAGCCGATGGGCGAGAAGATGGCGCAGGAAATGGCGACCGGCTTTGGCTACGAAGTTAGTTTTGTTCCGTTCGAAGAAATGGTCATCGAACAGGAATTCGAAGAGCTTATCGCGGCGGATGCTGACGATACCGAGCTCACACGTGCTCCGGTGATCACGGTCATGGGACATGTTGATCACGGTAAAACTTCGCTGCTTGACGCAATTCGTTCTGAGAATGTCGCCGAGGGCGAGGCAGGTGGTATCACCCAGCACATCGGTGCGTATAGCGTGATGGTGCCGAATGCCGACGATCCGGCGAATCCGCGACGCGTAGTTTTCCTCGATACACCGGGTCACGAAGCATTTACCATGATGCGTGCCCGCGGTGCTAAAGCAACGGACATCGTTATTCTCGTGGTCGCGGCGGACGACGGCGTTATGCCGCAGACGATCGAGGCGGTCGAGCATTCGAAGGCGGCCGGTGTGCCGATCATCGTCGCGATCAACAAGATCGACAAACCGGGAGCAAACACGGACAAGGTAAAACAGGGACTTTCGGGCCTTGGCTTGCAGCCGGTCGAATGGGGCGGCGAAACGGAAATGGTCGAGGTTTCGGCCAAACAGCGAATGAATCTCGACACTTTGCTCGAAACCGTTCTGCTCCAGGCTGATATTTTGGCACTCACCGCCAGCCCGACCCGTCGTGCGTCCGGTGTGGTTCTCGAGGCAAAACTCGACAAGGGACGCGGTGCGGTCGCCACAGCTCTGGTTCAACAGGGAACGTTGCGAGTCGGCGATCCGTTCATCGTCGGTCAGTTTTCGGGCAAGGTTCGGGCAATGTTCTCGGATCGCGGCGAATCTGTTTTAGAAGCTATGCCGGCAACACCGGTTGAAATTTTAGGTTTGCAGGGTGTACCGCAGGCAGGAGACACTTTCCAGGTCGTTGCAGATGTGGAACGTGCTCAGGACATCGCTCAGACACGGCAAATGCATGTTCGTCAGGCCGCGATGCTGAAGACGACCAAACGCGGTATCGAATCGCTTGGAATGGCCGAGATCAAGGAATTGCTGGTCATTCTCAAAGCCGACGTTCAAGGATCGGTCGAGGTTCTCAAGGGAACGCTCGAAAAACTTTCGACCGAAAAGGTCAAGGTTCGCGTTATTCGTGCCGGCGTCGGTGCGATCGCGGAATCGGACGTACTGCTGGCCTCAGCGACGCAGGCGGGCGACGCTTCGACAGCGGTGGTC
>JBBRUA010000455.1:0-2502 GCA_038248245.1 Pyrinomonadales bacterium
CCGGCCTGCGATCCAATGATCGCTCCGCTCATGATGCGGGCGTGATCGCCCATGCCGACCTGACCGCCGATGACGCAATCGTCCTCGATAACAGTGCTTCCGGAAATTCCGGTTTGGGCGGCGATGATGACGCGTTTGCCGATCTGAACATTGTGTGCGATCTGCACGAGATTATCGATCTTTGTTCCAGCACCGATCCGCGTTTCGCCTAGAGCACCGCGGTCGATGCATGAATTCGCACCTATTTCTACATTGTCCTCAATCACAACTGAGCCGATTTGGGGGAATTGATGATATTCGCCCGCTTCATCTTTTACGTAACCAAATCCGTCTGCTCCGATGACGGCACCGGCGTGGATGACGCAATTTTTGCCGATTTTTACATCGTCATAAATTACGCAGTTCAAGTGGATAACAGTCGATGTGCCGACACATACATTGCTACCGATGCGAGTTCCGTCGCCAATCTCACAACCGACAGCGATTTGCGAATTTTCACCGATCGTGACAAATGCGCCAATCGAATCGGTATGGATCTCTGAACTCCTGCCGACAATTAGCTCAGCTTTGCCGGAATATTTTGAATGAGACGGGTGGAGAATTTTGGCGATCAGAGCGAAGGCAAGTTTTGGGTTATCGACGCGTATGTAGCAAATTAAACTAGCATTCTCAAAATCGCGCGGCACAAGGACGCACGCGGCATTCGATGCTGAAAATGAGACTGACTTTTCTATGAAGGCCAGATCGCCGGTATGAGCCGTCGTAAGAGCAGCGACCTGAGTGACGTCGATCTCGCCGCTGCCGACGAGTTCACCGCCAAGGAATTCAGCGATCTCTAATGTTTTCATCATCTACAATTTAATGTTTAGAGGAGAAAATGTCAGCTATCGGAATAGTTATTCCTTTTCCGCCGCATTAACGAGCGTTTGAAGGAATATCTCGGTGCCGATGATCTCGACGCTGTGTTCGTCTTCCAGCCGCCTTAAGACCGGGGCCGATTCGCTGTCGAGAAAGTCGAGATCGGCGAGGTCAACTGTGATCGAATTTCCGGTCAGAGAGCGAATGTCGCGGGCGATGCGGTCAAGCAACTCCGCATCCTCGCGAAGCAAATCGCCTTCGACACGGAGTATTGTTATTCCGCGCTCTTCGTCGTCGATTTGCGTGATCTGGGTTGGCATGTTTTCTGCGATTAGACGACAAAAATATGGATATTGCAAGGATTAAACTGCCGCCGGCAAGAATTTCCGTGTCACCAGAAACACTCCGGCGAATATCAACGCACTCGCGATGAAAAAGACGGCGGTAAAACTCTCGCCGAGAAATAGTAGAGCAAGCGTAAAGCCGATCAGCGGCTGAAGATAGACAAAGACGGCGACGGTCGATGGATTGACCTTTGACAACGCCCACGCGTTCAGCAGATACGGAGCGGCCGTTGCGCCGATGCCGATCCACAAAGTTATCAGCCAGATATTCGTATCGACTGCGCCGATGTCGATGGTCGAGAGCGACCACGCCCCGAGCGGAATCGTGATGACGCTCGCGAAAATAAACACCCACATCATCGAGCGAAACGTGCCGTTTCGCGTGATCGCGGACTTCGAAGTCGCGACGTAAATGCCGTATGCGAGACAGTTAATGACGATAAAGATGTTGCCGACCGTCGTCTCCGATGAGAACGAAGCCTTTCGCGGATCGATGAGGATTATCACTCCGATCCCCGCGAGAATGATGCCGAATATCTTAATCATCGTCAGCCGTTCAAAGCCCGCGACCGATCCGACGACGAGTGCGAACACCGGAATCATCACCGCGAGCAGGGAAGTATTCGACGCGGTCGTCAGCGAAAGCCCGCCGATGAAAAACAGTTGGTTCAGCACCACGCCAAACAGGCTCAGCAGTGCAAACCGCCAGTAATCGCCCTTTTCCTTCAGCCAAAAGCGCCCGCGAAACGACTGAACGACGATCAAGATCGTCGCCGTGATCGCCGTCCGAATGCCGACCAGAGCGATCGGCGGCAGCACCGCGAGCACAACCTTCGCGATCACCGGCAACGACCCAAACAAACCCTGCGCCGCCAGCAACGCCGGAATAACTAAACCTGACTTTTCCTCTTCAGTATCGATCTCCCAAGACTAACAGCCCGACCGCCAAAGGCAGAAGCCCGCACGATAGTAAGGGAATCGAATGAGCAAGCCCGCACGTAAGTAAGGGCGGAATGCGGACGTCGAATATATCGCCCTTACTTAGCAGTCCGACCGCCAAAGGCAGAAGCCCGCACGACAGTAAGGGCGAAATGCGGACGTTGAATATTTCGCCCTTACTAACGTGCGGGCTTGTGGAAAAAAAGCCCGCGATGTGCGGAGCTGCTCCGCAAGTCTCTAAAATAAAGCGGCAACGGCGCCGGGATTGCGCGCACCGGCGCCGGGATTGCGAGCAACGGCGCCGGGATTGTCAGCAACGGCGCCGGGAATGCGAGCAACGGCGCAGAGATTGCGAGCAACG
>JBBRUA010000456.1:0-2493 GCA_038248245.1 Pyrinomonadales bacterium
CGTTGCGGGTGAGTTCGACTTTGCCTTCGCTGAAAAATTTGATCGCGTAGGCGTCTGTTCGCAGGACCCAACGCGGAGTGGCGGACGATTTGAGAGCGATCATCATCCATTGCGCGGAGTGAATTCCGTCGCCCGAAAACAGGTCTGAGACGATCGCTTCTTTATTCGCGGTGAAAAAATCGATCACCGCTTTTTGCGTTTCCGGGGCGAGCTCGTTGAGGTACATTCGGTTCGCGTCTTTCGACGGCTTCGTCGGCGGCACCTCGCCGACGAATAGTTTCAAGGCTTCTTGAACATCGACCGGCATTTTCCACATTTTCGCATAGGTCGCGAGCCATCGTTTGTCGATTTGGTTAAACCCCTGCTCGCTGCTGACGAGTTTGATCGAAATGCCTTCGCGTTTCTCTCCGGTCTTCGTTTTTATTCGAATCTCGACATCGGCTTTCTCACCGTGCGGTTTGGCGGCGACGATACTTTCGATGTCGGCGAGTTTGTAGTTCATCGCCCCCAGCCAGATCTTCGCATCGTCGTCGGTTTTCCAATTATTAAACTTGTCGCGGATCTCGTCCTCGTTCTTAAACCCGTTTTTCGCGGTCGTCGAACCAAGTTCGATCTTCGCCGCAGACGAAGTCTGAGCCAGACCGATGCCGCCCAACATTAGTACGGCAAGCAGCAAAAAAACAAATCCGCCACATTTTAACCAAGTGCGCTTTTCAATTAGCCGACCATCTCCACGCTCAAACATCGAGCGGACTCTTTACGAAGGATTTGTTTTGCATTACATGCGTGTAAATTTGTGTGGTTGCCACATCTTTGTGGCCTAACAAATCCTGAACCGTCCGAATGTCATAATGATTTTCGAGCAGATGCGTGGCAAAACTATGTCGAAATGTATGACATCCGGCATGTTTATCAACACCGGCGCGCCTCAAACCCTTCTTTACCGCCTGTTGCACGGTGCTTTCGGCGGTGTGATGTCGCCGGACTTTGCCGTCCTCTCTACTTGGCGACAATTTGGCGGACGGGAAAACATATTGCCATGCAAAGGCCCTATCCGCGTTCGGATACTTTCGCTCGAGCGCAAACGGAAGATGTGCCGCCCCGAAACCGCTGGCGAGATCTTCATCATGAAGATGCCTGATACGTTTAATCTGATTTTTGAGTGGTTCGGTAACACTTTTCGGCAAAATGGTGACACGATCCTTCGCACCCTTGCCGTCCCTAACCATTATCTGCCTAATCTCGAAATCAATATCCTTTACGCGCAGCCGTAGCGCCTCTGTTAGCCTCAAACCACAGCCATACAGCAGACTGGCGATCAGCTGAGCGGTGCCCTCCATCGCGGAGAGCACCGCTTTGGCCTCTAAAGGTGTGAAAACCGTCGGCAATCGAGCGGGCCGCTTTGCCCGGAAAACTCCTTCGATCGGCGGCAGTTCGATGCACAGAACCTGTTTGTACAAAAACAGCAAAGCGTTAAAGGCGACATTCTGTGTCGAGGCAGCAACATTTTTTTCCACCGCTAAATACGATAGATAATCACGTATTTCCTCAACTCCCATTTCTTTCGGATGTCGCTTATTGTGAAATAGAATATATTCCCGCATATAGGCGACATACGAGCGTTCCGTCTTATGACTCATATGTCGCATCCGCATCAAATTCCGCACCTGATCGAGAAGTTTTGGTTTTTGGATTTCCATGTTATATTAATCGTCAAACGCCGCTTGAATAAATTTACAATCGATAATACGCCCGATTTGACGTATTATCAACGGTGTTGGTGTTAATAAGTAGTTAGGCCTCACAATCAACATCAATGGCTATCAATCAAACCCACGGCGAATTTAAGGATGTCTTGGCAATGGCCAGTCCAGATCTTCGCTCGGTCTGCGAGTCGTTGACGGATCTTGTCTCCTCTCTTCATCCAGAGTTCTTTCAGGTTGTCTGGCCAAGGCAAAGGATTGTAAGTTTCGGCGTTGGGCCCAAGAAAGCCACGCAACACTACGCATACATTTCCGTTCACGCCTCACATGTCAACTTGGGCTTCTACCACGGCACCTCACTGACAGACCCTGACAATCTGCTTGAGGGAACTGGTAAGTCGTTACGCCATATCAAGATTCGTGACTTGGCTGCTGCGGTACGCCCTCAGATCAGCGAGCTTCTGCTTCAAGCCGTTGCTGATCGGAAGCCTTACGAGTGAGGCCTAACTAATCGTTCAAGCCGAGACCGCTTCGCGGCTCGGCTAACGCAGTATCGTGTACCACAACGCCGTGCCGCTGCGCAGTCCGGCTTAACTCAGGTGTTAGATTTGCAAGAGCAATTCTTCCGCTGCTCAATGATCAACGCCGTTCCAGCCTCGTCTGATCGTTTCGTCGCTACGCCAGGCGCGCCTTCGGACAGATCAGGCGGCGGCCGGCGGCTGAAAGTGAGGCCGCCGCACACCGCTTCGGTTCGAGCAAATCAGCCGCTTCTGCAACATCCCTCGCCACC
>JBBRUA010000457.1:0-2491 GCA_038248245.1 Pyrinomonadales bacterium
TAGTTCAGGGGCCGACGGCACGACCTCGCCGTGACATGTCAGCCAGTGCTGGCCGCATCCGTCGCCCGATTTCGATGCCCGCAGAAAAACGCCCCACAGAATGACGACCATGTTATACGCGAGAATGAACCACGCATATTTGGCAAACCTCGAGAGCTTCGTTCGTGTTCCTATTTCAGTCATTGTTGGTGCGCATTCCCGCTTTTACAGTTCGTAGAATATCATTGTAGTTTGCCGCACCGAAACGGTCATAAAATTAGAGAAACTTTATGGAGATCGAGCATTTTTTTACCTGTCCGTATTGTTGGGAAGAGATCTCATTCGTCATCGACCTCTCGGCGGGCGAACAATCTTATATCGAAGACTGCGAGGTCTGCTGCCGCCCGATCCAGATCCGCTACTCGACCGACGGTGCGGATGGCGATGAGGTCGTAGAATTTCAGGCTGATGCGATCGACGAATGAATAAGGAACGGATCGATAAATTGCTGGTGGATCTTGGCATGGCCGAGTCGGTCGCGAAGGCTCAGGCTCTGGTCATGTCGGGCGTCGTCCTCGCCGACGAACGCCGCGTCGAAAAACCTTCGGAATCATTCGCTAGCGCCACAAATATACGCATTAAGGGCGCCGAGAACGAGCTAAAATACGTCGGCCGCGGCGGTCTCAAACTCGAACACGCACTTGAGACGTTTGCCATCTCTCCCTCTGGCCAAACGTGCCTCGACATCGGTGCATCGACCGGCGGCTTTACGGATTGCCTCCTGCAACATGGAGCGAAACGCGTTGTCGCCATTGACGTCGGTACCAACCAACTTGTCTGGAGCCTTCGCACCGACGAGCGCGTTGACGTCCGGGAAAATACGAACGCGAGAAACCTCAAGCAGTCCGATTTTGACACCCGATTCGGCCTTGCGGTCATGGACGTCTCGTTCATCTCGGCGACGAAGATCATCGCCGCCGTCTTGCCACTTTTGACTGACGACGGGAATCTGATCGTGCTCATTAAACCGCAGTTCGAGGTGGAAAAAGGCGAGGTCGGGAAAGGCGGCATCGTTCGAGACACCGAAAAGCAGAACCGTGTCGTCGCTGAGGTGAATTCGTTTGCCGAGTCAGTCGGATTTACTGTGAAAGGTTTAACAGAATCGCCTATCCTTGGAGCAGAAGGCAATCGTGAATTTCTCGCGTTTTATGCAAGAGCCTAGACAGGAAAAGAAGACCGAGTTTGTCGAAGGATTGGATTACTACGTCGACGAAGGCCTGTTGGTAATGACCGCTCATTATTTACTCGAGCGCGGCTATTGCTGTTCAAACGACTGCCGCCACTGTCCGTACGACAAAGACGAAAAACCGTTAAAGTAGATGGATCTCGATCTCCTGGGGTCTATAGTCGTTCACATCTGTTTCAACGTATTTGTAGCTGTTATCTTCGGTATATTCGGGTGAAACGTCAGCAGGTTTGCCGGTGATCGCTTGTAAAATCAGCGCAGGTATCGTCCCGTTCGGCCATTCGATGCTGTAAAATATATTCTTGCCTTCACGGCGGGTCGAAACCAGACCGGAATTTCGCAAATTGGCGAGATGCCTCGATACCTTCGGCTGGCTTTCACCAATCGAATCAGCCAAATACCCAACGGTGACTGCACCGTCCGTCATCAAGCCAATGAGACGCAGCCGTGTTTTGTCGGAAAGAGCCAAAAAGAGTTCGCTAAGGTCTGTGAGAATCGGTTCGTTCATTACCTCATATTACCTGAGACATATATGTTATGCAACGCCAGATATCGGCGGCCTAAATCTCTGCGGTCGGCATGACCTGGCTTGGCGAAATAATTCGAACGTGAGAATTATTCGAACTAATCTCGCCGAAATAGCGTAGAATTTCTCGAGATGGCATCAAAGTACGATACAAATCCTCTGGATCCTGAATTTCCGGCTAAAGCTAAGGCGGCGGCTGTGCAGTTTGAAACTCAGGCTCTGCCGTACAGAGGTGCGGAGACGCGGCAGTTTGCTGAGGCGCCTTTGACCGAGGAACAGACGCGGCAGTTCACGTCGCCTGATGCGTCGCCGTATTCATCGCCTTACGACGGACAGTCGGTTCCGGCAAATTATCAGCCGGTCAGTTTTGGTAACGTCGATCAATCGATAAGTCGAAAGGTCGCGAAGGTCGGTTTGCCGGAGAACGTCATGACCGCTCTGCCGTACATTCCGTGGTATTTCGGGATGGTCGCGGGCTTACTGATCTTGTTTTTTGTACCGCGAAGCGAGGCAAAGGTTCGTTTCCACGCCGCTCAAGGATTGGCGGCCCATATCGCGATATTGATCGTTTCGACCTTGCTGAACTTACTCGGGCAGGTCGTGGAAATGGCGAGTTTCGGGACAGGACTTTTTAATCTCGTTGCGATGATATTGCTGATAATTTTTGCCGTAAAGGCCTGGAAAGGAAAGCCTGTCCATATCGAATCGGTCGATGACCTGACCAACTGGCTCGACGAAAA
>JBBRUA010000458.1:0-2486 GCA_038248245.1 Pyrinomonadales bacterium
AGCAGTATTGTTTCCGACAAAGGCGTCTGCCCGGCTAGAAATTTAGCACCGATCACTTTATCGAGAGCGTTGTGCCGGCCGACGTCTTCGCGAACGATCTCCAGCTTGCCAGTTCGATCGAATAAGGCGGAAGCGTGCAGCCCGCCAGTCTGGTCGAAAACCTCTTGTGATTTGCGCAATTTCGCAGGCAGACTGTGGATCACTGCCGGATCTATCGGCGTAAGATTATCTGAGCTCAATTCTGTGACGCCGGTGTGCAGAGCCTCGATCGAGCTTTTCCCGCAGACGCCGCAGCTGGATGTTGTATAAAAATTGCGTTCGAGGCTTTTGAGATCGACATCGACGCCTTCGTTCAGATCGACGCGAATGGTGTTTGAATTCAGTGCTGCGGCACGGTCGACCACGCCCCGCTGCCTGCTTACCTTTAGCCCACAATGTTTGATCTGCTTTATCTGATCGGGAGTTTTGAGAATGCCTTCGGTGAAAAGAAAACCCGCCGCAAGCTCGCCGTCATGTCCCGGCGTCCGCATCGTGATCGAAATAGCGCGATGTTTTCCGTCGGGAAAACCTACGCGTATTTCGAGCGGCTCCTCGACAGCGAGAACATCCGCATGTTCACCGACTCCGTCGCCCGAGCCAATACGTCGAACAACGGTATTTGAAAATGCGAGAGGTGATTTCACGACCTAATTTTAACAGAATGAGTGAGATTCACCACAGAGACGCAGAGACACCGAGAAAGGGAATCAAAAGTTTTCTAAAACCCGCAAATCAAACCCACCATATCAAGGTCTCCCTGACCTCTGAGTCTCTGTGTCTCGGTGGTGAATTTCTAATCTGCCGGAAGAATTCTACCCCGGCATTCGCCGAAGCCGATCCTTCGGAAGCCTTCGCGTTCGCAGAAGCCTTTCATGATGATCTCGTCGCCGTCTTCGAGAACGCGGCGGGTTTCGCCGTTGGGGAGTTCGATGGGTTCGGTTCCGCGCCATGAGAGTTCGAGCATCGAGCCGCGTTCGCTCTTTTCTTTGCCGCTTACCGTTCCCGAAGCGATCAGGTCGCCGGTTTGGAGGTTGCAGCCGTTCGAGGCGTGGTGCGTCAGCATCTGGCCGACGGTCCAATAGAGATCTTTTGTGTTGGAACGCGAGAGCATATGCGGTTCGACGTTTCGGTCGCGCATCTTTTCGGTTTGGATGTAAACCTCGAGATTGATGTCGAGGCCGCCGTATTTATGATTCGCCGCGTCGTTTAGATAATCGAGCGGCTGCGGATCGCCGTCTTCGCGTTCGAAGGCGGCGGTGCGAAATGGTGCGAGAGCCTCCATCGTGACGACGAACGGCGAGATGGTCGTTGCAAAATTCTTGGCGAGAAACGGCCCGAGCGGCTGGTATTCCCACGCCTGTATGTCGCGGGCGGACCAGTCATTGACGAGGCACATTCCGAAGATATGCTGCTCCGCTTCGCCGATCGGTATCGATGAACCCTGCTCATTTCCCTGTCCGACGAAAAATCCGAGCTCCATCTCGTAATCGAGATTCTTCGCCGGCATAAAGACCGGCGGAGCCTCGGCGTCGCTGCGATTCTGCCCATGCGGCCGCTTCACGTCCGTCCCCGAGATCACAATTCTCGACGCCCGTCCGGGATACCCGATCGGCCCATATTTATAATTCGGCAACAACGGAGCATCCGGCCGAAACATCGACCCAACATTCGTCGCGTGATAGATCGAGCAATAGAAGTCGGTGTAGTCGCGGATCTCGAATGCGGAAAAGTATTCGGTATCATCGATAGTAACTAGGCATTCTTCTGCTACGACACGTTTTGATGCGTCAAACGTATCCGAAAAAATCTCGACACAACGCTTTCGAAAGTCTGGCATCTCGCGAAAAAGATCGGGATACTTCCGAATTCCATTAAGGCTCGTTTGAAAGTTGGCTAGGAAGGCTATTCCTTGAAAACTCTCATGAAATAACATTCGACGATACCCCTGCTGAACGTCGAAGATGCTGTCGCCAATCGCGACTCCAATGCGCACGAACTCTTGTGTTCCTCTTCGCCTAAAGGTACACAACGGCAGATTCTGTATCGGAAAGTCCGTATTCGGATCGTTGGCGGAGTCGATCCAGCTTTTCAGGTTCGGGTCGTGGGTTTCGTTAATTTCGTAAGTCATAAATCTATAATAGTCTGTTTCGCCCTCAGATTAAGCTCTGCTTTCGCTTATCGGGAGCTGATTTTGCTTCTCGGGAACGTGCAATCGCAATTCCTGCTCTGATTTTGCTTCTCGGGAACGCGCAATCGCAATTCCCGCTCTGATTTTGCTTCTCGGAAACGCGCAATCGCAATTCCCGCTCTGATTCTGCTTTTCGGGAACGCGCAATCGCAATTCCTGCTCTGATTTTGCTTCTCGAAAACGCGCAATCGCAATTCCTGCTCTGATTCTGCATCTCCACAACGAATCTTCACGATTTGACTGCCTGAGATACGGTTTC
>JBBRUA010000459.1:0-2466 GCA_038248245.1 Pyrinomonadales bacterium
AACGCGAGGTTCTGGAGACTATCGATCCCGACAAAGACGTCGACGGTTTTCATCCCGTAAATGTCGGCAAATTGTCACTAGGCTATCCGGCACTCGCTCCGTGTACGCCGGCCGGCGTGATCGAGATCTTAAAACGCTCGAACATCGAGATCGCCGGCAAACACGCCGTCGTCGTCGGCCTCAGCAACATCGTAGGTAAGCCGATGGCGTCGCTGTTACTAAAAGAGAACGCGACCGTCACCATCTGCCACTCGCGGACCGCGAACTTGCCTGAGATCACTGGGCAAGCCGACATTCTCGTCGCCGCTATCGGCCGTGCCGGGTTTATTCGCGGCGAACACATTCGCGAAGGCTCGACCGTCATCGACGTGGGCATCAATAATTTGAGCGACGCGAGCTTAGTCGACGAGTATTTCACCGCTGAAGATATTGAGAAACGCCTAAAAGCGATCGAAACGCGCGGCTTCACGCTGGTCGGCGATGTGAATCCGAAAGAGGCGATGGAAAAGGCTGCATTTTTCACACCTGTCCCCGGCGGCGTCGGCCTCTTGACCGTCGCGATGTTGATGAAAAATACAGTCTCGGCTGCAAAAGCGCGAAGAGGGATTTAATGCAAAGACGCTACGTGGCAAAGACGCAAAGTTATCCTGACGAGTATTGTTTTTATGTAAGTTTCCCTCTTCCTAGCGTCTTTGCACCTTAGCGTCTTAGCGTTAAAAAAATTCCTAGACCTATGTTGAACACAAATATATGAATTTCGAAGATTATCAAAATGAAGCCCGTCAGACGGCTCTTTACCCGCGGCGGATGGCGAATCTTGAGTATCCGACGCTCGGTCTCGCCGGCGAGGCGGGCGAGGTTGCGAACATAGTCAAAAAGATCCAACGCGACAGCGGCGGCGTCATCACCGAGGAAACTCGCGGCAAACTCCTCGACGAGCTCGGCGACGTCCTCTGGTACATTTCCGCCTGCGCCGACGAACTCGGCCTGACCCTCACCCAGATCGCCGATTACAACGTCGCGAAGCTCGCAAAACGTCACAATCGCTGATTGCGTTTATTGCGTTTATTTCGTATACTTCGGTTATGATGAAGGTCGATAAAAAAGAAATAGTATTGGCAGAAACTGGCCTGCAATTGCTGGAAGCAAAAACCGGCGAGATGGAAGTAATTTTCCACGGCAAGCACCACACTAATGTCACCCTGCCAAAAGCCGCCGTTCGAGTTTTGACGGATGCACTTGCATACATTTCGAAGGGACAAGACGTTGTTGTACGACCTTTAGATGAGGAAATATCAACCCAACGGGCGGCTGAGTTTTTAAACGTATCCCGCCCTTTCCTGATTAAAATTCTTGAGGGCGGCGAAATACCATTTCGCAAAGTTGGCAAGCATCGGCGTGTCTTACTTTCTGATCTGCAAACATTCAAACTCCGGATCGACAATAAAAGATTGAAAGTTTTGAAAGAACTTGCAGCCGAAGCCCAGGAATTTGGGATGGGTTATTAAAAATGTCGCGGTTAATCGTCTTGTTGGATTCATGTGTCCTTTATCCGACACCTCTTCGGGATTTTTTGATGCACTTGGCTGTGCTCGACCTTTTCAGAGCGAAGTGGGCCGAGCGGATCCACGCCGAATGGATAAGGAATCTACTCGCTGACCGCCCGGATCTCACAGCGGATCGCCTCGACCGTACTCGACAATTGATGAACAGCCATACACGAGATTGTGTCGTTGACGGATATGAGGATTTGATCGATACATTGACGCTGCCTGACGCAAATGATCGGCATGTCCTGGCTGCGGCGATCTACTCGAAGGCGGACGTTATCGTGACTTTTAACCTTAAAGATTTTCCTTCGAATATATTGTTAGATTATAAACTGAAAGCACAGCATCCCGACGATTTTCTTGTTTCTCTTATTATGAATGATCCAAAAAGCGTCTCGCGGGCGGCCGGGCGGCATCGGTTAAGTTTGCAAAATCCGCCAAAGACCCAAGAAGAGTATTTATCGACACTAAGGCGTCAAAACCTACCAAATACTTGCGAACTACTGCAAAAGTTTTTAATCGATTAGATCTCAGAAAATGCTAAAAGTTGGTCTCACAGGTTCGATCGCGGTTGGTAAGACATTTGTTTGCGGCATTTTGCGTGAGCTTGGGTGTCATGTGCTCGATGCAGATCTGACGGCGAGAGAGGTCGTGGCGAAGGGATCGACCGGACTGGCTGCGGTCGTCGGTGCTTTTGGAGAAGAAATATTGACCGCGACGGGCGAACTCGACCGAAAAAAGATGGGTTCGATCGTTTTCGCCGACGAAGCGAAGCGTTTTTTGCTCAACTCGATCATTCATCCACTTGTCTTCGAATCGCAGGATCGTTGGCTGCGATCGATCGAGTCGAGCGACCCCGACGGCATCGCGATCATCGACGCGGCTCTCATGATCGAGTCCGGAGGTTACAAACGCT
>JBBRUA010000460.1:0-2464 GCA_038248245.1 Pyrinomonadales bacterium
AAATGCCGGTCGATGTTCAAGAAGCCTTGAAACTATTCGTCGGCGAAACACCGCCAACAAAGCCGTCGAAAGACGCGAACCGGATGTACCTCAACGAGCTCGCCCCGGAAACGCAAAAAGCAGTGATCGATTTTTTTACTGTAAATAAAGAGATGATCGTTTCGGATCTCTTCTCCGGCGACGGCATTCACTCCGCCGGATGGATGATGGTGGCACTCAAATCGTCCGCTACTCCGCGTTGGGTCCTGCGAACAGACGCCTACGCGATCAAATTTTTCAGCGAAGGCAAAGTCGAACTCACCCGCAACGGCAATCTCAAGATCGGCCGCATCACCGTGCAACGCAAGGGCGGCGACAACGGCCGCGAAACCGCCAAAATGCTCCAATTCAAAATAAATCCCGCATTGTTATTTGAAGCAAAGTAATACTTGACCAGCGTATAGTCTGGCTATACACTAGAATTGTGATTAGATCGTTTCGCCATCGGGGAATTGAGCGCTTTTTCAAGACCGGTTCGAAATCCGGTATCCAGCCGAAGCACGCGGAAAAGCTTCGACGCCAGTTATTCGCTCTCGACAATTCGAAAAAAGCGGAGGACATGAATGCTCCCGGTTGGCGACTGCATCAGTTAAAGGGCGAACTAGCGGGTCATTGGTCGATCGACGTTAGCGGAAACTGGCGCCTTACATTTGCCTTCGAGGGCGAAGACGCTGTTTTGGTTGATTATCAGGATTATCACTGAGGTAAAAGTATGCGAATGTTTGATCCGCCCCATCCGGGCTCGGTTTTGAGAGATTATCTCGGCAAAGTGTCGGTAACGGCAGTTGCGGTGCATCTTGGGGTTACCCGAGCAACACTTTCGCGGATCCTGAACGGGAACGCCGGCATCTCAGCCGAGATGGCACTGAGTCTTTCAGAGGCGTTCGGAACGAGCCCGGAGCTTTGGATCGGTATGCAGTCTCAGTACGATCTTTGGCATGCATCGAAAAATCGACGACGAAAGATAGTTCGCCTTCTCGCCGCCTAATGAAAAGCTAAATGAGATTTTCCCGCAACCAGATCGCCGGAGCCTCGGTCGTGCTAGCGGCGATTCTTGTGGTTACTATGATCCGCTTGATCTGGCTTTTATGGTAGAACCGCAAATACAATTTACCGACGCCGAGTGCCGTATGATGGCTTGCGATGGTCGTGTTTGACTGAAATAACCTTGATGGTATCGTCGTCGATCACTCGAAACAGTACGTGATGTGGAAAGCGGGTTAGATTAGCCCGTCGAACCGTTCTCGATTGAGTGGGATATGACTCAGGTCGTTGAGCAATGGCTTCAATAAAACGTTGAAGCTCTGAAGTGAACCGATCGGCTAGTTGAACACCGCCTTCTTGTTCGTAGTATTCAACAATCTCCAGCACATCGAAGCGGGCTTCGACGTTGTACACAATACGTTTCACTTACGTCGTGCCTCAAAAAACTCAAAAAACTCCTCGTGCGAAATCGTTTTTGTTGGATCTTCATCCATTTCGCGATCCCGCCGAAGTGCCTCCTCAAGTTCATCCTCATCAATAAAATCTGCCGGCAGCGACATTAGGAGGCTATCGGCCAACTTCGCGCGCTCGTTTGCTGAAAGGCTCAACGCTAATTTTTCTGCTTCTGCAATGACTGACATAGTCCGATTTTAACCCATTTCGATTAAGGTTGGGAGCATTTATTTGCCGCAGCCCGAACTGAATTAATCGCCATCCACGAAATGGATAGCCCTGACATATGGACGGCCTTTGACGTAGCCGTAGGTGATCTTTTTCAAATACAGACTGTTGTGAAGCATGCCCTTCGAGGTGAGAGTGCAGGTGGTGACGCGGCATTTGATATTGCCTTTCGCGACCAGATTCGAGTCTGTGCGGCCACGCATCAGCCATTTTCCGGCTTGCTTAAAATTTGTAAAGCTTTTTACGTCGGTGCCGTCCGCGATCGAATGCTCGATCGATATGCGAATGCTCCCGCCAACTTTTCCGGTATCGAGCCGGGCGAGATCGCGTGCAAGAAAGGCCTGTCTCACGCGCCCCGAAAATTTTTGAACTGACTCGCTCTTCGCCTGCCCAAAAGCGTTCAAACCGAAAGCCAGCACAAGGAATGTTATCACCAGAACTTTTGTTTTCATATGTTTAGTTCAACCAACCAGAAGTAAAGTAACATTGCGCGATGGGGTTTAACAAACGCGGCTGTAGCGACGTTCGAAACGCAGCATTGTCAGCATGAGGAATTAGATTGACTTCTCCTTCAGGTGGAGATTTTTATGAAAAAAGCCTAAGAATTTGAGCGCAACGTCTGGCGATTTCTACGGATTATTCTGTGAAAGATCTAAGCGTGAGCCCGCAAATCATCGGTCGCGATATTAAAGGCGATCGGCACTTTGACTATGATTGTCGTTCCACGCTTGGGGGTCGATTCGATCTCAAATTTGCCGCC
>JBBRUA010000461.1:0-2461 GCA_038248245.1 Pyrinomonadales bacterium
AGGCGACACAAGTTTGGTCGTCGACACAAAATTCGGTGGAGCTAAATCATTTTTCGGTGGCGAAGGCCTTTTCGTTCTGCATGTTTCCGGAGCCGGACTGCTTTTAGTTTCCTCGTTCGGTGCGATCCACCGGAAGGTTCTGAAGCCTGGCGAAAAATATGTCGTTGATACGGGTCATCTTGTCGCGTGGGAAGGCCATATGCAATATGACCTTCGCAAGGCGGCAAGCGGTTTTTTCAAAAGTATGCTCAGCGGCGAGGGAATGGTCGCGGAATTCACCGGCCCGGGCGAGATTCTGATCCAGACTCGAAATCTTGCGGCATTTGCGGGACTTTTAAAACCGTTTCTCCCTTCGCAGGGCGGCAGCGGCGGATTTAGTTTTGGAAAGTAGTTGATCTATATTTGGTAACGCAAGATATTGAGCGAACGGGTCATATTTCCGGTCACTACCGAAAGCGATGAGACCAGGATCGTCGCTAATGTGGTCTCACGCGGCGTAGCCGTTGGGCACGCGGTTTGTCTTTACGGGCGAAAACGTCAGTTTTATAGAATTGCGTTAAATAGTGCGCAGATCGAGTCGGAGATCGTGCGGCTCGAATTCGCTGTCAAAGCGGCCACCCAGCAGGTAACAAGTCTAGCTCAGCCCCATCTTAAGGGTCTTCCTGGTATCGTATCGGATATTTTTGACGTTCATCTCCTTATAATTCAGGAATCCTCCCTAATTGAGAATCTGAAAGAAACGATACGAAACGAAAAGATCAATGCCGAATGGGCGATCAAGATCGTATCGGAACATTATCTCGCTCGTTATCGAGAGTTGCCCGATGGTCATCTGAAAGAAAAATCTGTTGACGTCGAAGATGTTACTGAGCGGATACTGAACGCTCTCTATGGTGAAGAGTCGCCTCCGAAACTCCCGGATAATGCAATAGTCATCGCGTCGGAGATCCGGCCTTCAACGCTAATGGAGTTTTTCAATGACCGCCCGGCGGCAATTGTTACCGAACACGGCGGATGGACCTCTCACGCTTTCATCATGGCCCGCGAGATGGGAATTCCGGCTGTAGCGGGTGTTAAAAATATTCTTCGGCAGGTAAAGACGGGCGATTCAGTTGCAGTGGATGCGATAAGGGGCAGTCTGATATTTCGGCCAAGCGGCACTACTCGCGAAACTCTGAGAATGGCAGACGAGACCTCGGCCGCACCATACGATGGACAAAATCTGGTATCTGGTGTCGTAAGGACCACTGATGGGAAGGAAATAATGATCGCGGCTAACGTTGATAAGCCTGATCTCGTTCGCCGTGCTGTTGAAATGGGCGTGAACGCGATCGGCCTTTTGCGTACCGAGTATTTGTTCGATCACCTCCACGGATTGCCCGACGAGGAGAGTCAATTCAAATTATTTCGCGAGGTTGTAATTGCGGCATCAGGTAGGCCCGTACGTATTCGAACATTTGATCTTGGCATTGATGAGATATCCACAAACACCGGAGAAATAGAAAAAAATCCCGCGCTAGGGCTGAGAGCGATTCGTCTAAGCCTATCGGACGAAGAAAGTTTTCGAATTCAACTGCGTTCTATTATGCGAGCCTCCGCCGAGGCGAATGTTCAGATCGTTCTGCCCCTTGTCTCGGATGTAGACGAGATAAAACGAACGAAAGATATCCTTGAAGACGAGGCCGAAAGCCTCAGAACGATCGGTGCTGAGTTCGCAAAACCCAGTTTAGGGGCAATGGTTGAGGTTCCGGCCGCCGTCCTCTGCATTGATGAAATCCTTCGCTATGTGGATTTCGTATGTCTAGGAACGAACGATTTAGTGCAGTACCTCGTCGCGGTGGATCGCGACAACGAGTCTATTGCGGACAACTATCAAACGCTCCATCCTGCCGTGATCCGTTCAGTTAAAATAGTTCTCGACGCAGCAAACGCCGCAGAAATTCCAGCGGTCGTTTGCGGAGAGATGGCCGGTTCGCCTTTCTATACACCGCTTCTCCTCGGTCTTGGTGCAACTAATTTGAGCATGAATCTTCATTCAATCGCAGGTGTGCAGCGACTAATTTCGGAAATCTCATTCTCCGAAACCAGTGAATTGGTTGAAAGCATCAAAAGCTCCGAAACCGCCGCTGATGTCGAGGCAAAACTCCTTCTGTTTTATCGCGAAAGGTGGCCCGATCTCTTTCCCGCTGAATTAATTTTAGCCAACGCCGTAAAACAATACAAAAAGATTTCAAAAAACTAGAAGTTTGGGGTGTTTACGCTTTTACTAAGTCGTGAGACTGGAAAGTTTTCGAGAAACATTCCGTTCCTAGGGCCTGAGTTATATGAGATTTGTAAGCACGAACATTTTAATCGTTTTTGTTTTATCTACCTTTCTGGCAGGCGCGGCATTCGCGCAAAACGATAATTTGAATCGTAACAATCCTTTTGCACCGAGTCCGGCATCGAGATCAGATGTTGC
>JBBRUA010000462.1:0-2461 GCA_038248245.1 Pyrinomonadales bacterium
GGCTCATTATGGATTCTCACCCGAAGAGTAAGGCTGTAACTAGCGTTCGGTGTCGGTTTGTTTGGCATAAAAGCAATTGAAAGTATGACGAAAAAGGAAGATGAGGGCAAACTCGCGAGGTTTTTCGGCGGCATAGCCGCGAGGATCGCGGTGAGTTTTAACGGAAAAGTAGAACTTTTCCGCAAATAGAGCGGCAAAGCTGCGAATATGCCGTTGACCCCGAATCCGGCCTTTTCCACCCCGTCTTCATCAAAAAGGACGAAGAATTTGGCGGATCCTTACAAGATTCTCCAGTGCCACTGAATAAATAAATTGGAAAAATATCGTCGAAAATAACCAAAATTGGTGTATTATCACTGGTATCAAAATAAACCACAAAGGATTATATAAATGTCTCAAGATTGGAAAGATGTATTTGCTCCCCCGCTCCCGTACAGTTGGTCAGCTGATGTGCGTAGGATAGGAGGTCTTTTTATCCCGTTGGTACTGCTTGGATTTGTTACGCTTTTGATCCATTCGGGTTTTACACAGGCAGCCACCACTTTTTTTGTGTGGGGTTTGGCCTGTTTGGCCAGTGGCTACGTTTTGGGGTTTTTATTTGGTATCCCAAAGATCCTCCAAATCAATATCTCGCAAGATCCGAAACAGCAGCGTGGAGCGTATCGACAAGAGGTCAATACAAATCTCGAGCAGATCTCAGACTGGTTGACCAAAATTATCATAGGATTAGGCCTGATCAACCTACAACAAATTCCAAGCTATTTAAATAAATTGACTACTGTACTTTCGTCAAGCGTTGCAGGCGCCAGTACGGGCAACAGAGCAATATGCCTGGCGACAATAGTTTATTTTTCAGTGATCGGTTTTATATGCGGATATCTATTTACTCGGCTCTTTTTAGCAGGAGCATTTTCCCGAGCCGATCAAGAAAGTGCTAGTGCGGCCATCAGGGACGTGAGAACTTGGGCAAAGGATCTAGAGCCGGACCTCCTTAAGCAGGTTTTACTGAACACTAGCACCAATACGCTCATAGATGGTGAGTCATTTACCAAGAGTTCTAATGATTCATACGAGTCTTATACGGATGAACGTGACTCTGGGGTAGACGAAACTGAAAAATTAGACATAGAATTAGATAAGTTACGAAAAGATAAAGGAATAGAATAGATGGAATACTTGACTCAGTTAGATTGGATTAAAAACTTGGAGGGTTTTGAGCCGAACGAACAAAAAGTTCTGCTTGCTCTCTCGAACGAGCAATACAAATGGAGAACACGCGACCGTCTGATCGAAGTTACTGGCCTAAGTGGTACAGGACTTGATTCAATATTATCGAAATTGATAAGCCAAAATGTCATTCGTCCATCTATAAGTAAACAAAAGAAGGTCATCGTTGGTCTAACGGAGCGAGTTAGGTAATACTTGGTTACACAATTCCTCCCATTTTTTGTTGATGTGCGTTATAGGAACTCCTATGCATCCCGACTCTACAATCTCATTTATCGAGCACAGCGTGTAGAATCCGCAGATTTTAATACGATCTAAAACGCGAGCCCTCTGATACAATCACGATAGACACAGCACGGAGGAATAGGTTTCTATCAATATTGTTCACGGTTTTACACGCGGTCTTAAACAGAATCAACTAAAGCGGATCGAGAAGCTTGGGACGCGAAGGGTCGCGGCGGACTCGATCATTTCGCCGGAACTCGCACGCCAGATGACCGAGATTTCGCATGAGACCGGACGCCAGATCGGTGTGCTCATCAATCGCAAGGGACAGATCGAATATGTGATGGTTGGGACCGCGAAGGGAATCGAGCTGCCGGATTTCGGACGCGCCCGCGTTTCGGAAGACCGATTTCGTGGACTCCGGTGTGTTCATACGCATCTTGCCGGTGAAAAGCTGACGCAGGACGACCTCACCGATCTCGCGTTGCTCCGCCTCGATCTGATGGCGATCATTCAGGTCGACCGCAAGGAAGGCTTGCCCGGCATGGTCTACGCCGCCCATCTAGTGCCGACCGCCGCAGAAAGCCTTGAGGCCGAGGCACAGTCGCTGCCGTACGAATTTCTCGAACCGAATATACCATCGCAACTCGATACGAATTTCATATCGCTGATCGATTCACTGGAAGACGAAATGGCCCGCATTCGTCTAACCGCCCGTAACCGCCAGACCGGCCGAGACCGGGCGATCCTGGTCGGTGTCACAACGGGAGACGTCGAAGAAGCAGAGGAATCGCTCGCGGAACTAAAAGAACTGTCCGAGTCTGCCGATGTTGTAATTCTTGATACCGTAATTCAGCGTCGTCCCCAGATCGATCCGAAAACCGTGCTCGGAAAAGGCAAGCTGGACGACCTGCTTATCCGTTCGATGCGGCTGGGTGCGGATATTTTAGTTTTCGATACGGAACTGTCGCCTGCCCAGGTCCGGTCTTTGTCGGACGCAACGGAACTA
>JBBRUA010000463.1:0-2442 GCA_038248245.1 Pyrinomonadales bacterium
CAAGATCGGCATCATGCCCGGCCACATTCATAAGGAAGGCCGAATTGGCGTCGTTTCGCGATCGGGGACGCTGACGTATGAAGCTGTCGGCCAGTTGACCGCACTCGGCCTCGGCCAGTCGACGGCGATCGGTATCGGCGGCGATCCGATCATCGGGACGAACCACACGGACGCTTTGCGTTTATTTCAGGAAGACGACGAAACTGATGCGATCGTCATGATCGGCGAGATCGGCGGAACCGCTGAGGAAGATGCCGCCGAATACGCAAAAGAAAATGTCAAAAAGCCAATAGTCGCCTTCATAGCTGGCCAAACTGCACCTCCAGGACGCCGCATGGGCCACGCCGGTGCGATCATCTCGGGCGGCAAAGGAACCGCTGCGGAAAAAATGGAAGCTTTGACCGCCGCCGGAATTCGGGTAGTACAATCGCCCGCGGACATTGGTCAAGCGGTGGTCGAGGCTTTGGGCTAACGTAGTTTGGGAAATTTTATGCTCCAGCGTCTATTTGTGACGTTTCTTCTTATCTGTTCGGTGTCCGCGTTCGCGCTAGCCGGAACTAAAGAAGAGATCGACGGATTATTAAGGCAAGCAAACTCGAAAGGTGAGTTCTCAGGCGTCGTTGTAGCGACGAAGAACGGAAAGGCGGTCTATCAGCAAGCCGTTGGTTTGGCGAATAGGCAGTTTTCCATTGAAAATACGCTCTCCACGAGATTCAGGATCTGTTCGATAACTAAGCAATTCACGGCGGTTTTGATAATGCAGCTAGTCGAAAGCGGCAAGGTTGAACTTGATAAATCGGTCGCCGATTATTTGCCTGACTTCCGAAAAGACACCGGTTCCAAGATCAAGATTCGAGATCTTTTGCTGAGTGCCTCAGGTTTGCCGCTTCTGCCGGACGAATTCTACCTCAGCGAAGATGCTAAGTCAGCGGACCCGAGTTTCGTGATCAAAAAGTATTTGCAAGGCGACCTCAATGCTGTGCCGGGCGAGAAGTTTAATTATAATAACGGCGATTTCATTATTCTTGGAGCGATAGCGTCGAAGATATACGGAAAGTCCTACGAGGCGATCCTTAAAGAAAAGATCCTTGATCCGCTTGGGATGAAAAACTCAGGTCTGCTCAAGAGCGAAACGGTGATCCAATTTCTGGCGAGCGGCTACAGCTACAGAGATGGGAATTACTTTAACGAAGGTCAGTTTCAAATACAGAATTTCGGTGCTGCCGGTGCGATGTTTTCGACCGCTGGAGACCTATTGATCTGGGATAAAGCGTTACTTGAAAATACGCTACTATCGAAGAAATTGACCGATGAAATGTTCGTGCCGTCGCCGAAGCTTGGCTTCATCGGGCTTGGAAGTTGGATTTACGATCTGAAGTTCACGAACGGGAAGAAAAGTCGAATGGTCGAACGACAGGGTTATATTAACGGATTCTGTGCCCTCAACATCTTGATCCCAGCCGAGAATATTTCGGTCATCTTGTTGAGCAATACCGAAACGCAGACCTTATTTCAGACTTATGCGGCGAAAGGCCTCTCGTTTCAGGTTATTGATGCTTTGGCCGGAAAATGAAATTTTCGCACTCGTTCAAGGTTACAGCGGCGGAGATCGACGAACAGGGCCACGTCAACAACGTCGCTTATGTGAGATGGATTCAAGATATTGCCGTCGCTCACTGGTTGCAGGCGACTTCGGCAGAGATGCAAGAAAAGTATTTTTGGGTGGTAGTTCGTCACGAACTAGACTACAAAAGACCGGCGTTTGAAAATGAGGAAGTGACCGTTAAGACATGGGTCGGAGAATGGACCAGAGTCACTTGTGAGCGATTCACCGAGATCTGCCGAGCCGGCGATCTGCTCGCCAAAGGAAGAACGGTCTGGTGCATGATGGACAAACAGACATCGAGGCCGGCAAGGATCAACGAACACCTAATGTCTCGTTTTGTTTGAAGTTGTTTATATTAGGGAAGAAGTATTTACTATGAGTAATTTAACATTTGGAATCATAAAGCCTGACGCGGTTCGGGCGGGGAATGCGGGGAAGATCGTGGATCGAGCCATTGCGGCGGGGTTCAAGGTTAGGGGAATGAAGCTGATCCATCAGTCGTTGAAACAGGCTGAAGGCTTTTATGCTGTTCACGCGGAGCGGCCTTTTTACGGCGAGCTGACGGAGTTTATTTCGAGCGGTCCGTGTGTAGTTTTGGCGCTTGAAAAAGACGGTGCCGTTCCGGCATGGCGTGATCTGATGGGAGCGACGAATCCGGCGGAGGCGGCAGAGGGAACTTTGCGTAAGGATTTCGCGGCTTCTATCGGTGAGAATGCAGTTCACGGTTCGGATTCGGATGAGAATGCTGCAATCGAAATTGCGTATTTCTTTAGCAAACTTGAATTAGTTTAGGCGTTAAAGTATAAAAGTTTCAGAACTTTACGCTTTGCCCAGTG
>JBBRUA010000464.1:0-2437 GCA_038248245.1 Pyrinomonadales bacterium
GAATCAGAAATATTTTTTAACTCCCATCATTATTCTCGAGACTCCAGAAACTTCTCAATGTTTGGCTCTTTCTTCCTAATTCGTGTCATTCGTGTCCATTCGTGGCCTAATCTCTTTACTGACTTATCGCATTGAACAGTAGCGGGAATGTCGCCAGTGACTGCCCGCGGTACTGGGGGCGGAAGCCGAAGAGGATTATTTTGCCTTTGCCCATCGATACCTCGACAAGTGCTGCCTTGCCGGCGATCTTTTCTGCTCCGAGTGCCCAGCCGGAGAGGAGGATCTGTTTTGGGTCGGACGGGTAGCGGGCGATGACGCGAATCGCCATCTTGTCAGTACCGCCTACGGTAGTGGGCGGTTGATCTTGACCCGTTGACCCCGTCGTGTTGACTGACGGCGTTAAACCACCCGCTACCGCAGGTGGTACTGACAGTTCAAACACCGGGCCGTTCTCGAACCATGCGATCGACTCTTTCGGCATTCCTTTGGCGATGGGCGACGTGAGGTCGAGTTCGGTGCGGAGGATCGAGCCGGGGATGTAGAAATCCTTTCGCGGCAGGCCTTTGGTTACGTCGCGGACGGGCAGGTTGAACTGCTCGATGGCGAAATTCGAGGCGCGGTTCAGAAAGACGAGCGTTCCGCCGGCCTCGACAAATTTGCGCAAGTTCTCAACGCCTTCCTTGCCGACGCCGCCCGTGTACTCATCCGGCATTGAGCCTTTCGCATAGCCGTTGAGGATCTGGTTGGGCGATTGGTCGGGGAAGATGATACCGGGACTCCAATCGATTTTCCCGTCCCGGATGTCCTTGGTTGTCACACTATCGAAATCACTACAAGCTTCTTTGTAATCGTCATCTTCCGTAATCCATCGCGTCCAACCTTCATCCATAGATGGTATTTCAGACTTATAAATCAGGTATGTCGTAGGATGGCTACAGGCCGATGAATAGGATTGCCTCTTGAGTTGCTTCTTTGATCGACCCTTCAACTTAGCGGTTATGGCCTTTACTTCCAGATCCATAAGAAGTGGGAGGGTATGGGCCGTAACATCATAAGGAGCAATCGGATGACCTGCGTTGTCAACAAGATTCGGGTAAGACTGTCGTTCAAGAAGAGCTTTTGCAAAATTTCCGTAGGGTTGGGCAAGGTTGATCAAAACGGAACCTTTGGGGTAACGAACTCCGCCGACGGTAAAAGGTCCCTGTTCTTCGACTTCCACACCGGCATGATCGAGAATGAAAAGAAGTTCGGCTAACCTGTTGAAAACGTGGAGGCGGACATTTTCTTCGTTATCGCCTTCCTTCGATTTTTTGTCGAAATCGGCTTCGATCGCTTTCGCATCCAGTGGCAGAACAAATCCGGTTAATTCACCGTCCTTCCTCGGCCGCACGGCTTCCTTCCCGATCTCATAAAACCTCGACAGCCATTTTTCACGATTATCCGCCGCGTGGTTGAGCAAACTGAACGCGCCGGTGGTCATGTAGTCGGTTATGTTTCGGAGTTTCCATTCGCCGCCTTTCCAGACGGGGCCGAAGTTTGGCGATTCCTTTTTTGGGTCGTAGCCATCATCGGAGGCGGCGCGAAGGTTTTCGAATTTGACGGTGATCGGCGTTGCGAGCTTGGCCGAGGCGGTTTCGCTCAAAATTCGGACGCCGCCGTGGTAGTGGGAATAGGCGCGGGCTGGTGTCCATGCGTCGTAGGTCGAATTGGTCGTGATTCCCTGGAATCCCTTTGCTCGAAGTTCGGCGGCCATGGTGTTGCCGAGTTCGGTGTAGCCTTCGACGATCTGTTTTGGCACGTTCGGTTCGACGGGTGCCATGTACGGTGGCAAGAAGAGCCGCGAACCGTTTTGCCCCTGTTGGTGGATGTCATGGACGATCTGCGGGTGCCAGACGTTGTGAATTTTATCGACCGTCAGCTGCGTCTCAACCTGCGTAAAGGCATACCAGTCGCGGTTGTTGTCGTGGCCGACGTATTTGTGATACAGCTCGGGCGGCTCGGTGCCTTCGAACTTCGTGCCGAGCGTTTTGTCGTACCAATTCTTCACAATATCGACGCCGTCTGGATTGAGGCTTGGGACGAGCAGAATGATCGTGTTTTCGAGAATGTTCTTGATCTCCGGCTCGTTAGACGACGCCAGACGGTGTGCGATCAGCATACTCGAAAGCGTCGAGCCGACCTCGGTCGAATGGATGCCGCACGTGATAAGAACAATGGTTTTGCCACGCCTGATAAGTTCCTGAGCGCCTCTGTCGACGCGTTGCGTCGATGCGGACAGGAGTGTCCGCACTCCGAGCTTTCGCGGATCAGCGAGCTTGGCGTTGATCTCTTCGTACTTCTTGAGCTGTCGAAGATTTTCCGGCGAACTGATCGTCGCATAGACAAACGGTGCGCCCATCGTCGTCTTGCCGATCTCTTCGAATAAAACGCGGTCCGA
>JBBRUA010000465.1:0-2423 GCA_038248245.1 Pyrinomonadales bacterium
ATTCACGACAAACATGGCTATCGGCTCTCGCGGCGATGGGACGACGAGTGAGGTTTTTTTCGGAGCGATTGATGAATTAGCGATCTACAATCGTCCGCTAGCAGGTTCGGAGATCGCGGCTATAGCCAACGCCGGTACAGCAGGCAAATGCAAACCGCTGGCGAGCGCCGTTCCCGACGATCAGGTTTTATGGCTCGCCGGCGACGGCGATTCGAAAGACTCGACCGGTAACGGAAATAACGGCACTTTGGGCAGCACTACGGCTTTTACGGTCGGAAAGGTCGGGCAAGGCCTTCAATTCGACGGAAATGCAAATAGTCAGATTACTGTTCCCGATTCGCCGTCTTTGCGTCCGTCAACCTCTGTCACTGTAGACGCGTGGATAAATCCCTCGAGTGTCGCCTCTGGCTTTCAAGGCGCTTTGTTCAAAGGCAATACCGGTTCAGCTGGCGGGCAGCCTTATTCGCTTTTTGTTAACGGGAGTGGAGGCACTCGTAATATTGTCGTTCGGGTAGGCAATGAATCGACTTTTGAAGCGTTGGGCAGCGTTGGCTCAATTCCGGTAAACGTTTATTCTCACGTTGCTTTTACATACGACGGCACAACGATTCGCATTTACATCAATGGCGTTTTGGACTCCTCCGGCGCGTCGTCTATCGGACCGCTCGCTCAAGCCGATACGAATCCGTTGAGGATCGGAGGTCTCGGCAGCAGCTTTGCCTACACCGGTGGAGTTGATGAAATTGGGGTTTACAACCGTGCTTTGTCGGCGGTGGAAATTCAGTCTATTTCAAATGCCGGAATCGCCGGAAAATACAAAGTGCAGTCAACCGTTCCGACGAACATTGCGGCTTGGTATCCGGGTGACGGCAATCCGAACGATCTTCAGGCGGCGAACAATGCCACTTTGCTGGGCGGAGCGACTTACGGCGGAGGAAAGGTCGGCCAGGCGTTTTCTCTGAATGGTACAAGCTCATACGTTCAGGCCCCGAGCACGGCGGCAAACGATCCAACCGGCGCGGCAAACGGAGCGAGCATGGAGGCTTGGGTTTATTTCAACCAACGGCCATCGGACGCCGGACACCAGATGTATATCATGAGCAAGACCGGAGTTGACCCCCTTAGCGGGCTCGAGATTCGCGTTGACACCGACAATTTTATCAAATATGTCTGGCGCGGAGGTATCATTAGTTTCACTACAGTTTCTGTGCAGGTCGGTGTTTGGTATCACGTTGTCGCCACCTTTAGTACGGCAACGGCGGGTCCGACCGCTGGAACCAAACTATATGTGAACGGCGTTTTGCTCGGAGGCGGCAATGATTTCAACCCTCGAACGCCCAGCGGAGCACCTTTGGATATTGGTCACAGTTCGGTACTCGGCGGCAACAGATTCTTCAGCGGATTGATCGACGAACCGGCGATCTACGACCGCACGCTGACGCCAGAAGAGATCAACAGCCTTTTCAACGCCGGAAACGGCGGCAAGTATAAGGGAGCGAGCAATCCGACCGTCGCGACTAAAGGTAATGCCGGCGATGTCTCGATAAGTTTCGCTAATTTGACATCGAGCGGCGATATTCATCAGGTACCGATCAGTTTAGCCGGTTTGCCGGCGCTGCCGGCGGGATCAACCCCAACCGGTTTGGCATATGATATCTCTACGACTGCAACTTACACAGGCTTAGCCACGCAGTGTTTCAATCTACCTTCGTTAACGACCGCTCAGTTCTCGAATATCGGCGTTTTGCACTTAGAAAGCGGTGTCTGGATCGACCGAGGAACCGCTAAGAATACGGCGACACGTACATTATGTGCTCAAACGACAACATTCTCACCATTCGTGATTTCACAGGTTTTGGCGCCGACGGCAGCGGCGGTAATGGTCGGTGGACGAACCGTCTTCGCGAACGGCCGTGGAATTTCGGGGGTGAGAGTCACTCTGACGGACGCTCAGGGCAATATTAGGACAGCTGTTAGCTCTTCATTCGGATATTACAGATTTGAGGACGTTCCGTCGGGCGAAACGTACATCGTCTCCGCTCTCGCCAAAAGATTTGTCTTTGCAGATCCAACACGCGTCGTCACCGTGGATGACGCTATCGAAAATCTTGACTTTGTCGCTTCACCTTAATTCGACCGGATCGAGGTGGCGATCGGTGCAGGAAAGGCGCTTTAGCGGCTTTCCTGCTTTTTAATGCCTTACGTACAAATTACTTAGAGATCGATGTTCTTCCATGAACGGCCATCCTGAGCGAGAAGTGCGTCGGATTCCTTTGGGCCCCATGAGCCGGATTCGTAGTTGGGGAAGTCGCGGGCCGGGATCGCGGTCCAGACGTCGAGGACGGGCGTGACGATGCTCCAACTTGCCTCGACCATGTCGGCACGTTGGAAAAGAGTCGCGTCGCCGGTCATGCAGTCGAAAA
>JBBRUA010000466.1:0-2422 GCA_038248245.1 Pyrinomonadales bacterium
GCTCCATCGCTGCCCGCAGATGCTCCATCGCTGCCCGCAGATGCTCCATCGTCGCCCGTAGATGCTCCATCGTCGCCCGAAGATGCTTCATCGTCGCCCGCAGATGCTCCATCGTCGCCCGCAGATGCTTCATCTGCGATGGCAGGACTTCTTGCCCCTAAAGCGGACATCTCATTTGCTACTTCAACCAGACATATGATGTGCTAGCTACAGCCGCCCTCTTACTGACTCACCGGTTAACGTTAATTTACATTTGTCAGACTAAAACGAAGTCTCATTCGTCTAACGGTCTGACGCGATATAAAAGCGGGGTTTCGGAGTGGATTAAATGTATTGCATTTTCTACTTCTTTCGTGTAAATTATTTTTGAAAAACATTTTTAAACGGCGTTGCCCCGCACCTCGTCGTCACTTAAGATTTCATTTCGCATCAATTGGGTTTTAGTTCAGGAGGAAAGGTATGTTAGGCAGATTATCTCGCGTATTCGTGCGGGTTTTGGTTGCGTCACTAGCTGTGTCGGCGTTAGCGTTGACAGCATTTGCTCAGGACGATCCGAACCCAAATTCACCAACACCGATCTTGATCAGTGAGACCGGTTCGACTCGAGCGTTAGCGGTTGACGGCGATAGCTACGGCTCAACAGCCGTTGATATTTCTCGTAGCGTCAGCCGTGCTTTTGCTCCCGGCGGCAAAGTCGTTTTATTTCTTACGAATGTCGATCTCATGAAAGATGAGGGTGCGACAGCGTTTAGAGTCTACGCAAGAGATTCGAAGGGACATGTGTTCCGCTTTCCCGTTCTAAATATCGAAAAAAGTGAATACGCCCGAAATCTATATGCATTGACTACCGAAATGCGAGACGAGGTTGGCTATTGGGACGCACCGACACCCAATGGCGATCTCGCGATCTACGTCACGTGGCGTGGGTTATCGAGCAATACAGTGCGAATCGGACTCGGTGAGATCGGCGG
Source organism: Pyrinomonadales bacterium (assembly GCA_038248245.1). Taxonomy (GTDB): domain Bacteria; phylum Acidobacteriota; class Blastocatellia; order Pyrinomonadales; family Pyrinomonadaceae; genus OLB17. The sequence goes on from JBBRUA010000466.1 coordinate 972, forward strand.
CGGCGTTGGTGAAATCCCCAACGCAATCCCCACTCCGATCGGCACGAACGGAGCGAAACTATCTGTTTCCTCAAAATCCTCAAAGAGGGGACAGACCAATCTAGCTAGCCAAGATCTTGTCGGCTATCGCTGGTCGGGCGACAGAGCGAGATTTCTCGAACAAGCAACCTTTGGCCAAACCATGGCCCTGGATGCCCGCCTTCGACGCATCGGACTGAGAGTTTGGTTGAGTGAGCAATTTTCGGCTCCTTATCCTTCTGCCTCCAATCCTTATCCAAACGACCCTCTAAAGACTACAAACCAGGGTAGTGATCCGACGTGCGATGGCACGGTTACAGTACCAGATGTTCCGACAACCTGTGTTCGCGACACCTACACGATGTACCAACCGCAGGCATGGTTTTTTCGAGAGGCATTCTACGGAGATGCTCAATTGAGGCATCGTGTTTCATGGTCACTCGCCCAGATATGGGTGACGTCCGGCGTGGACGTCCAGCAAGGGCGGCACATGGTCGAGTATCACAAGATACTTTCGAAAAATGCCTTCGGTAATTATCGAAACTTGATGAGCGAGATGACGCTCAATCCGGCGATGGGCACATACCTGGATATGGCCAGCAGTACGCGAAACAACCCGAATGAAAATTACGCTCGTGAGCTAATGCAGTTGTTTACAATTGGCCTTTTCATGCTCAACCCGGATGGAACGCTGCAACTAGATACTCAGGGCAATCCGATCCCGACGTACGATCAAACAGGCGTGAATAACCTGACAAAAGTCTTGACAGGCTGGAATCCCTGTAGCCTTGGACCGCCTACTTGTGCGAATGGAACCGTCGGTATTACAAATTACATCGATCCGATGATAATTACGAATACCAATAATCATGACGTAACAGCAAAGAACCTTTTGACCTATCCAGGGGCGGCGGGCACAAGTGTCGCGGCTTGCACAAGTTGTAATGCGGCGGCGATACAGACGTACGCTGCAGGGTCAATGAATACGGCGCTCGACAATATCTACAATCATCCAAACGTCGCACCGTTCGTCAGCAAATTGTTGATCCAGCATTTGGTCACCAGCGACCCGACTCCCGCGTACGTCGGTCGTATCGCAAGTGTTTTTAATGCGAACCGAACTAATCCGACGCAGATGAAAGAGGTCGTCAAAGCGATCCTGCTCGATCCCGAGGCTCGCGGCGATACCAAGTCCGATCCTAATTTCGGAAAATTGCGTGAGCCGGTTCAACTCGCGACTAACATTCTACGACTGTTTGATGTTCAATCGGCCAACCGAACTTTACCAAGCGACGGTGTCATATTTCAACGCAACGAATTTACCGGAATGAGCCAAGTTCCCTTCCGCTCGCCTACGGTGTTCAATTTTTATCCACCTGACTACGTCGTTCCCGGACTCGCGATCCTCGGACCAGAATTCGCCCTGATGACAA
>JBBRUA010000467.1:0-2421 GCA_038248245.1 Pyrinomonadales bacterium
ATTCTTCAGTGACTAATTCGTAGTGATAAGTGGCAAGTTAATGAAAGAGGAGAATCGTACAGATTGGTTCATGTTCGTGATCGCCGGCGGTCTCGCATTGTTCGGCGCGTTGATGGTGTACAGTGCATCCGCGATGATGGCGATGAAGGAGTCGAACGAATCGAGCCAGTACACGTATTTTTTTAAGCAGATCATCTTCGTTCTGGTCGGAATTGTCGCGATGCTCGCCGTCAGCCGGATCGACTATCACGTTTTTGAAAATAAATGGGTCATTTACGGCATTCTAGCGATCACGACTATCCTATTGCTTGCGGTTTTTGCTTTTCCGGCCATTAACGGTGCACAGCGATGGATCAGGTTTGGCGGCTTTTCCTTTCAGCCATCGGAATTAGCTAAGATCGCCCTCCCAATGTTTCTCGCTTGGTTTTTGACAAAGAATGAAGATTCCGTAACCGATCTCAAGTCGACTGTGTTCCCATGCCTTGCCGGGTTAGCTCTTCTCGCCGGACTTGTAATGTTTGAGAAAGATCTCGGAACCACAATCGTTCTGTGTGCGATATTTTCCGCCGTTTATTTTGCGGCTGGAGCTCGGCTGATGCACCTAGCTTCGGTCGCGGCAGTTTTGGTTGTGATCGGTGCGGGGGCGATCTTTTTCGCTCCGTGGCGAGTCGCAAGGATAATGGCGTTCCTCGATCCGTACAAATATTCTGACGACGAGGCTTATCAAGTAGTTCAGTCGCTCTATGCGATCGGGTCCGGCGGCATATTTGGCGAAGGATTTGCGAAAGGGCAGCAGAAGCTGTTCTATTTACCTTATCCGTATTCGGATTTTATCTTTTCAGTTGTCGGCGAAGAACTTGGTCTCGTCGGAACCATGGCTGTAGTTATTGCGTTCGGGCTGTTGCTTTGGCGCGGAACTCGGGCGGCACTCATGGCACCCGATCGATTCGGAACTTTGCTCGGCATCGGCTTGATCACGGGAATCATTGCTCAGGCGTTGTTCAATATAAGCGTTGTGATATCGATCCTGCCCGCGAAGGGAATTCCGTTGCCGTTTATTTCGTATGGCGGCTCTTCGGTGGTCGTTACGCTTATTGGAGTCGGAATTTTGCTGAGTATCTCGAAGCACGCGGGAACAACGGCGGTGAAAGAATCAGTGAGAAATACGGCGAATTACCGCAGACGAGCGCGGACGGCATAGTTTGAAATGAAAGTACTGATCGCTGCCGGCGGAACCGGCGGACACATATATCCGGGCATCGCCATCGCGAAGGAGATCATCCGGCGAGACGCTGGATCTGAGGTTTTATTTGTGGGCACGGCCCGCGGACTTGAAACAAAGATCGTTCCGGATAACGGTTTTCAGTTGACGTTGATCAACAGTGCGGGGTTAAAGAACGTGGGTTTCGTTGGAAAGGTGAAAGGGATGATGATCCTGCCGAAAAGTTTCATCGAGGCTCGCAAGATTCTGAAGGAGTTTTCTCCGGATGTCGTTGTCGGGGCCGGCGGTTATGTTACCGGTCCGGTGTTATTGACCGCACACTTTCTCGGCTTCCCGACGCTCGTCATGGATTCAAATGCCCTCCCGGGATTCACTAATCGGCGGCTCGCTCGATTTGTTGATAAGGCCGCACTGACGTTCGAAGCTGCCTTGCCCTATTTCGGAAAGAAAGGCATCGTGACAGGAAACCCGGTACGCGGCGAGTTTTTTGGAATCGCGGACAAAGAGATCGGCGATACGCTTAACGTTTTGATATTTGGAGGTTCGCAGGGGTCGCGGGCGATCAACGCAGCGATGACCGATTCTCTTGGAATACTTAAAGCTAGCGGTGCGGACATTCGTGTGATGCATCAGACCGGAGAAACCGATTACGAGACTGTCAGGTCTGCCTATGCGACACAGAATTGGGAGAATGCCGATATTAGGCCGTATATATCGAACATGGTTGAGGCGTTCAATGACGCAGATGTAATAATCAGCCGGGCTGGTGCCACAACTTGTGCTGAGGTCGCGGCGGCCGGCAAGGCAGCGATAATGATTCCCTTGCCAACAGCGGCGGACGACCATCAGCGGAAAAACGCGGAAGCTCTTGTCAAAAACGGGGCAGCATTGATGATATTGCAGAGCGAACTCTCGGGAGCGACGCTGGCCAAAGAATTGACCGAACTTTCGTCGGACAGGGCGAAACTCACGGCGATGGGATCAGCGGCCCGGAAAATGTCACGGCCCGATGCAGCCGAGGCCACGGTCGATCTGATCGAAGGATTAAATAAACGAAGATGAAGACAATGTTCCGGCACGTAAAAAATATTCATTTTATCGGCATCGGCGGGATCGGGATGAGCGGTATTGCTGAGGTATTGTGTAACCTCGGTTTTAAGGTTTCTGGTTCGGATGCGAAGAAATCTAAAAATACAGAA
>JBBRUA010000468.1:0-2399 GCA_038248245.1 Pyrinomonadales bacterium
CGACGGTAAAGATGGCATCGTCAAATACACGAACGCCATGACCGCACTCGATAAGGAGTTTGTCCCGATCGAAACCGAATTGCAGACCATGACGACCAGATACTCAAATCTTGGCAAAGAACTTCAGACCTTGCAGGCGCAGATATCTGCGGGCAAGGTGCCCGTCGATCAGTCCAGTGCACAGGCGAAAGCTGAGGAGTACGCGACGCTCGAATTGACCATCAAACGCAAACAGGAAGATGGCAAGAAAGCCTACGAACGCCGTCAAGGTGTTATCATGCGACCGATTTTGGATGACATCGGCAAGGCGATGCAGGATTTTTCGACATCAAAAGGCTACGATCTGATCCTCGACGCGTCGAAGCTCGACCAGGCTCAGTTATTGCTTGCCTTTAATCCGGTGAAAGTCGATGTAACCAAGGAATTTATCACCTTCTACAACGCTTTACCGGCACGAACCGCTTCAACCACAACGCCTAAGTAGGCCTTTTATATTTTGTTCTTTGAGGCCGGCCCAAACGAATTAGGCTGGCCTCTTTAAGTTTTCAAAGGGAATCCGAAGAGTATGAATACATCACGTTTGACCATATTAGCACTTGTTTTCACCACATTTCTGTCGATCTCGGCGATGGCTCAGGCTCCGGGCTCCGGACGCAGCGTTTTCGTCAACACCGAGGTCTTTTACGATGATAAAGCCGGGATCACAAAGCTCGTCACAGCAACGAAACAGATCGAGACTGAATTTGCCGCCAGGTTAAAGGAACTGCGAGATGGGCCGGCAAAGCTCGAGGCTATCAATCGAGAACTAGAGAACCTGACCAAATTGCCTCCCGCTCAATTCAATCAGACCGCCTACTCAGCTAAACGCGAAGAGGGCGAAATCCTCCAGCGTGATCTCACCTATAAAAAGGAAGATCTGGAACGTGCGATCGCCAAACGCCGCGACCAGGTGGTCGGACCGATCAGCCGTGATATAGGCAAGGCGATCGACGAATTCGGTTTGAAAAACGGGTACGTCGCGATTCTGGATCTGGCCAAAATGGGCGAGTCCGGCGCATTGCTCTTCCTCACTCCGGCATCTGATGTGACAAAGGAATTTATTCAGTTCTTTAACACCAGGCCGGCGACCGCAGCCGCCCCGAAATAGATCGCCACACAGCCGCTCGTGTTTTTGCCAAAAGCCGGTGAAATTGCATTTTACCGGCTTTTGGCATATATATTTTGTAGCCGCGTGTTTTTTGCGTCAACGCATCATGCCAATCGCCATGCCAAGCGTTATGCCGACCATTATGCCAATACTCGACTCACTCGCGATCCAGCAGATCTTGCCCCATCGATATCCGTTTTTGCTGGTCGATAAGATCATAGAGCTCGAACCGCGCGTTCGCATCGTCGGCGTCAAACAGGTCACGATCAACGAGCATTTTTTCATCGGCCACTTTCCGCAGGCTCCGGTCATGCCCGGCGTTTTGCAGATCGAGGCGTTGGCCCAGGTCGGTGCCATACTCGCCCTGCGAGAGTTCGAGGACCGCGAAAACAAGATCCCGTTCTTTACCGGTATCGAGGACGCCAAGTTTCGCCGTCCGGTCGTTCCCGGAGACACTTTGATCCTCGAGGTAACGGCCCTGCGGATCGGTAGCAAAGTGCAAAAAATGCGAGGCGTCGCAAAGGTCGACGGCCATATAACCGCCGAGGCGACCATCGTTTCGATCATCGCCGACCGGCCAAAAGGTTAGATCCAAAAGGTAAAATTTATGGAACCAATTCACCTCTCCACTCGCGAAGCGATCATGTATTCCGTGATGATCAATGCCATTCTCGGTTTTGTCCTCGGCCTGATCCCGCTACTCTTCGGTTACTTTAATAAACAGTTCCGGACCGGAGTAATGGGAATAATCGCCGCGACCATCGGCGGAGCCATCCTCGGCATCTTCGCGTCGATCCCCGCGACCATCATTTTTACCTGGTTGGTCGTTCGCCGTTCAAAAGCCGCCGCCGCTCCAGTCGAGACGGTCGATCCGGACGAATCATAATTTTTAATATGTCCGCCTTTATTCATCAGACAGCTATTGTCGGCTCAGGCGCGCATATCGGTGACGATTGCCATATCGGGCCGTTTTGCACCATCGGCGACGAGGTCATACTCGGTCGCGGCGTTCGCCTCGAGTCGAATGTCGTCGTCGACGGCATCACAAAGATCGGCGACGAAACTCACGTTTTCCCATTCGTCTCCATCGGCCTCGCACCCCAAGACCTAAAATACGACGGCGAACCGACCTCGACCGAGATCGGCGAACGCAATCATATCCGCGAATTCGTCACCATCCATCGCGGCACGGCCGGCGGCGGCGGCGTGACCCGCATCGGCGACGGCAATCTGCTGATGGCACAGGCTCACG
>JBBRUA010000469.1:0-2399 GCA_038248245.1 Pyrinomonadales bacterium
GTGCGGACACTCCTGTCCGAATAAGCGAAGCGAACGAAACTCACGCCGGAAAAGCCGGCGACGCGGACAATAGTATCCGCACTCCGTCGATTAGGGTTTTTACTACGCGAATCGACACTATTTACGGGGCAAACGCCCTCGTCGTTGCCGCCGAACATCCGATCGTTGAAGCAAACCGGGCATCGTTTTCGACTGAAGTCGCGGCAAATATCGATGCAATAATCGCCGAGAATCTTAAGCCGAAGGATCGCGAAGTAGAGATCGAAAAAGACGGCTTCGACACTCTACTGAAAGCGATAAATCCTTTTTCGGGGGAGGAAGTTCCGGTTTGGGTCGGCAATTACGTGATGATGGATTACGGAACCGGAGCCGTGATGAGTGTTCCCGCTCACGACGAACGCGATTTCGAGTTTGCAAAGAAATTCGGCCTGCCGATCAGGCAGGTTGTCAGCCGCGAGCCAGTCCAATCAGAACCGGAAGCATTCGGAAACGGTGTCGACGTGGCAATCACCGACTACGGATTCGTGATCAACTCCGGTGAATGGTCCGGCAAAACATCGATCGACGCAAATAAGGAAATGACCGAATTTGCGGCGGCGAATGGGTTTGGCGAGGCGACGACGACTTATCGATTACGAGATTGGGGCATTTCGCGGCAGCGGTTTTGGGGTTCGCCGATACCGATCATTTATTGCGATTCGTGCGGCGTGGTGCCGGAAAAATTTGAGAATTTGCCGATCCGTCTTCCCGAGAACGCACCGATAACCGGAACCGGCGAATCGCCTCTCGCGAAGGTCCCGAAATTTTATGAGACGATCTGTCCAAAATGCGAAGGTCCGGCGACGCGTGAGACGGATACGATGGATACGTTTGTCGATTCGTCGTGGTATTTTTTCCGCTACACCGATCCGACGAATGAGATCTTGCCGTTTGATCCGGAAACGGCGGCTCATTGGATGCCGGTCGATCAATATATCGGCGGCGACGATCACGCCGTGATGCATCTTATTTACGCACGCTTTTGGTCAAAAGTAATGCGGGACATGGGGCTCGTTACCTTTAACGAACCTGTAAAACGTCTGTTGAGCCAGGGAATGGTTGTCGGTGAAACATTTTTCGACGACGAATCCGGGAAACGAATTTATCATCCACCCGCCAGCGTCACGGTGACCCGAGATGCGAAGGGCAAGATCACCGGAGCGGTCTCAGCCGACGGAAAAGCTCTCAAATACGGCATCGAGCGAATGTCCAAATCGAAGGGCAATGGCGTCGATCCCGACGAAATGGTTGAGATATACGGAGCAGATGCTTCTCGCCTATTCGTGATGTTCGCCGCCCCGATCGAGAATGAGCTGGTCTGGAACGAAGCCGGAATCGAAGGTGGGGTTAGGTTTTTGCAGCGATTATGGCGATTTGTTTATAAATGGCGAGAATCACTCGGCAATAAACAATCGGCGCAAGTCAGTCAGGAAACAGCCGCGTCCCGAAAGCTGCGGCGAAAAACGCATCAGACGATAAAGCGCGTAGGCGATAGTTTCGAAAGTTTGCAGTTCAACACGCCGGTCGCGGCTTTGATGGAGCTTTTGAACGCGATATATGAGCACGGTGCTGAGCCGGTAAATGCTAGTGATGAAGAAATGCTAGCGGTTCGCGAAGCACTGACGGCACTCACGTTGATGCTGACTCCATTCGCTCCGCACACGGCAGAGGAACTCTTTGCAATAATCATCGGTAACGAAGACGGAATGATCGCAAATGGGGCACGTTTCCCTGCATATCAGGAAGATCTCGCGAAGGCAGATGAGATCGAGATACCGGTTCAGATCAATGGAAAAATGCGTTCGCGGGTTCTGGCTTCGCCTGAAACGCCAAATGAGGAACTGGAAAAAATGGTGTTTGCCGACGAAAAGGTTCGTGAATACACTGACGGAAAGGAGATCGTCAAAGTAATCGTCGTCCCGAATCGGTTGGTAAATATCGTGATCAAAGGTTAGGATTCGCTCATTCCTTGCTTGCGAACGGCAAAGATTTTAGAATCGATTCGTGATAATCTACCTTTTTTAGTTATTCGCCACGCTTTTTTTTAATAAAGCCTCTGAAGTACGAAAAATGAGAGAGTGCCAGCTTTGCAAAAACTGTTTCGCCGATGCCGTTGTTACGTGTCCGAACGACGGCATGCCGACGGCGCACACGATCGAGGGCGAACCGGTCTTGGAAGGGAAATATCACCTAGAACTTCGCATCGGACAGGGCGGAATGGGCGTAGTTTATAAGGCTCGTCACTCGTATCTCAAAACTCTGCACGCAATTAAGATCATTTTGCCTGATCTGGTCGGTAATGACCCGCAATTAGTCACGCGTTTCCGACAGGAGGCCCTCGCTGCCGCTGCGATACGGCA
>JBBRUA010000470.1:0-2396 GCA_038248245.1 Pyrinomonadales bacterium
CATTTTCTCGAACCCGGGAAAGAGGTCATTATCGGGATATTCCAACTGGGAGAAATGTTTGCGATCCCACCGGTCTTCGACGGCAAAAAATACCCATCAACCGCCATTGCGATGGAGGAATCGCAACTTCTGCTACTCGATCGCTCTGATTTTTTGGCTTTGCTTCGCGAATCCAGCGAATTCGTTTTTGCGGTGATCGAGTGGATGTCGGAAATGCTTCGCGAAAAAACAGCGACGATCCAAAATCTTGCTTCTGCCTCTCCCGAGCATCGTATCGGGCACGTTTTGCTAAAACTAGTGGAAAAGGACGGACATGGTTCCCCGGTGAAGATCGCGCTCCGCCGCGAGGATATCGCAAAGATAGCGGGTCTCACGACCGAGACCACAATTCGCGTGATTCGAAAGTTTGCCGAAAAAGACCTGTTGACGATCTTCCACGGTAAGATAGTTATAAGTGATACGGAACCGCTCAGAAGGCACGTTGAAAACTAACCGCTGTTTGTAACATATTGGAGCATTCGCCCGGCTATTGCGTGCGCTCGGAGCTTAATAAAATCCGCACGCTCCCCGGCATACAGTTCATCCGTAATCTGATCGAATATCTCTAACCAACGCTCGAAATGTTCGGGCAAAAGCGGCGTCATTCTATTCAACTCACCATGTACTTGGAGCGGATTTCGGCCATGTTTACTATACGCACCCGTCTGAAAAACTATTGTCTCCCAAAAATCTCCAATGATCGGCAAGTGATGTGCGAGGTCAAGTTTTGCGACATCCGTGAAAATATAACCGATGACATCGTCGGATATCGCTTTCGAATAGAATGCCCGCATGAGGAGATCGATGTCTTTCCTATCTCTAATATCGGTTTTCATCCTTTCTCCGGATCAATGATCGGCGCCGGATCACTGTCACCTTTCGTGACCATGAGTTTTATTGCAAACCAAACCCACGCAACTGCTCCGATAGCAAATATCGTGTCACCAAACATTCGCATCCATCGCAGATTCTGCATGAGCGGCGTCTGCATAAATTCGGGGCTGCGGGCTGACCAGTAACCAACCGAGATCGACTGATAGGTCTGAAGCAGACCGATCGGCAGGAGACTGAAAAAGATCTCCATCAGCATGCCGATATTGATCGCCCAAAACGAGAACGCGAGCAATTTCGTGTTCCATTCCCGTTCGGGCTGCATCGCACGCAGGCAAAAAAGCGTCAGTGCCAGCCCGAGCGTGCCGTAAACTCCGTAGAGTGCTCCGTGAGCGTGGACAGCGGTTGTATTCAAGCCCTGCATGTAATAAAGCGCGATCGGCGGATTGATCATAAACCCGAAAACACCGGCACCGATCAAGTTCCAGAACGCGACTGCGACGAAAAAATATACGACCCATTTATATTGCGCGAGCCACGGCCGCGCCTTCGAATGGCGAATATTTTCGAGTGCTTCGTAGCCGACAAATACGAGCGGCACGATCTCAAGCGCACTAAACACCGATCCGAATGCGAGTGCCACCGTCGGCGTCCCGGCAAAATACAGGTGATGCAGTGTGCCGATAATGCCGCCGCTGAGGTATATCGCACCGGATAATAACGCAGCATACGCGGCGTGATCCGCCCGGATAACTCGCAACTTAGCAAAGAGGAACGCGATCACGACTGTTGCGAATACCTCGAAAAATCCTTCGACCCATAGATGTACGACCCACCAACGCCAATATTCGACGACCGTTAGATGCGAACGCATTCCCCAGAAAAGCCCCGGTGCATAAAACAACGCGATACCCGCGGTGGTGCCAAGGTAGAGCAGAATTAGCGACCTGTTATTGCTCTTTTGTTTCAACGCCGGAATCGCCGAGCGGGCGATCAGGAACAGCCAGAGCAACAACCCGACGAACAGCCCAGCCTGCCAAACGCGGCCGAGATCAACGTATTCGTAGCCCTGATGCCCGAACCAAAACCACAGATCGCCCGGCAGCATATGCATCACGCTCAACCACTGCCCGGCCATTGAACCGAGAACAACGACGAGCAGCGCTCCAAATAAAACATTTACGCCGAGCCTCTGCAACTTAGGTTCATAGCCGCAAATATACGGGGCAATGAATAGACCTGCCGCCAGCCACGCGGTGGCGATCCAAAAAATACCGAGCTGTGTGTGCCAAGTTCGCGATACGACGTAAGGAAGAACTTGATCCAGCGGAATTCCGTAAAGCCCACCGCCCTCGACACCGTAGTGGGCCGTGATTATTCCCATCACGATCTGAAGCAGAAACAATAGCGAGACGATCAGGAAATATTTGACCGTCGCCTTTTGCGATGGAGTGATTGTCGCTCCGATCAGAGGATCTTCGTCCGGAGTCTCGCGTTCGAGATCTTCTTTGCGCCAGCCGGCGTAA
>JBBRUA010000471.1:0-2377 GCA_038248245.1 Pyrinomonadales bacterium
CATTTCGAAGACGCCGATCTCGTTTGCCGCACCGAAACGATTTTTGGTTGCTCGAATGATGCGGTGATTATGGTGACGGTCGCCCTCGAAATAGAGGACGGTATCGACGATGTGTTCGAGCGTTTTCGGACCGGCGATCGAACCTTCCTTAGTAACGTGGCCAGTCAGGAAAACGGGTGTGCCGGTTTGTTTCGCGAACATCATGAACTGGGCCGCGACATCGCGAACCTGCGAGACACTTCCCGGTGCCGACTCAATGCGTTCGCTGAAAACGGTTTGGATCGAATCGACGATCACAAAATCAGGCCGCAGCTTGTCCGTTTCGGACATAATGGTTTGCAGATTTGTCTCGGGTAACAGAAAAAGGTTCTCTGCTTCGATGCCCAGACGCTCGCCGCGCATCTTGATCTGCCGTTCCGATTCCTCGCCGGAAACGTACAGTACCTTTGCACCATCGCGCCCAAGTTTGTCAGCCATTTGGATGACGATCGTGGATTTGCCGATACCCGGTGCTCCGCCGATCAGTACTAAGGAGCCCGCAACAATGCCGCCGCCGAGCACTCGGTCAAGTTCGTCGATACCGGAGGAAGTTCGAGAATCATCTTGCGACTCGATAGCTCCGTAGGCGATCGGCGACGACTCGCGAAGTGCCGAGCCGAAACCCGTTAACGCCGCGGCCTTCGGTGATGCACGAAAGCGTTCCTCGACGAGCGTGTTCCACTCGTTACAATCAGGACATTGCCCAAGCCACTTCCGCGACTGTCCGCCGCAGTTCTGGCAGACAAAAATTGTTGCAGGTTGCTTTGCCATTGTTTTTCCAAAGGATACAACACCGAAGGATCAGATGCGAAAATGCAGTCGAAAAATGCGTGCGACCGGGGGAGCGGAAATCGGAATTACCGACGAGAGTGTCCGTTTTCCGTTCGATGGAGAGCAAAAAGTCTTTCTGTTCGTGTTAGCAAATCGCGATGTCACCTTATAAACTTAAATATCAAATATGAGCGATACGGATGTGACATTGCGGGTTGAAAATGTGACTAAGCGGTTCGGGGACTTCACGGCGGTGGACGATCTGAGTTTTGATGTTCGGGCCGGACGGGTCTTCGGATTTTTGGGCCCTAACGGGGCAGGGAAGACTACTTCGATCAGAATGATCGTCGGGATAACTGCGCCCGATACAGGGAAGATCGAACTATTTGGCGAGCGGATGTCAGCGAAGTTGCAGGACCGGATAGGTTATTTGCCGGAGGAACGCGGGCTTTACAAGAAGATGAAGATCGTCGATCAGTTGCGGTATTTCGCCGCTCTGAAAGATGTGCCCTCCTCTGTGGTGGACAAACGCATCGACAAATGGCTTGAGCGGATGAACCTCTCCGAATGGAAAAACAAGAAAACTACCGATCTGTCGAAAGGAATGCAGCAGAAGATACAGTTCATAGCGACTGTTCTGCATGATCCCGACCTGCTGATACTCGACGAACCTTTCTCGGGCCTTGATCCGGTAAATGTTGAGTTTATGATCGATGTTCTGGCGGAATTCAAAACGCAGAATAAAACGATCATCTTTTCGACGCACCTTATGGAAACCGCCGAACGCCTCTGTCACGACATCTTACTTATAAACCGATCGAAAAAGGTGATCGGCGGCAGTCTTCGTCAGGTTAAGGAAAGTTATGGCCGAAACCTGATCGCCCTTCGTGCCGTCGGTGGAGAGGCAATTCTGGCGGACAGTTCGGTAATTAAAAGCGTTGCGGAGCATTCCGACGAGATAAGAATCGAGCTCGCCGAGAACGCTGACCCGCAGGCTTTGCTTAAACGCCTGATCGACGGCGGAGCAGTCATCTCCAAATTCGAGAAGGTCGAACCGAGCCTAAATGATATATTCATCGACCAGATCGGCGGGCAGAATGCTTTGGCTGCGTCGGCGGGTATGGAGACGACTTAAACTTATTGAAAGCTGCACGCCCACGATATCGGGCGGATCTTATTTAAATGCGAAAATTCATAGCGGTAGTTAAACACGAATACAAGAAGGTCGTCTACAAATGGACGTTCCTGGTCGGTACGCTTTTATTCCCGGTACTTGGCGTAGGATTTGCAGTCGTGCCCGCGCTCATATTTTCGCTGAAGGGCGAACCGACGCGGCTTGTCATCGTCGATCCGACCAAAAATATTGAGCCGCGGCTCAAGGAGAATCTTTCCTCCGAAAAAATAGCGGCGCAAACGCAACAAGCCGCCAAAGATGCGAAAGTTGATGTGACCGCGTCGCAGAGCGATCAGATGAAGAAGTCGGGCAAACTGATCGCCGCCCGATTTGTATTTGTCGACTACGACGGAGCCTCGAAATCGGGGGACGAAGTGCGTTCTGATCTTAACG
>JBBRUA010000472.1:0-2373 GCA_038248245.1 Pyrinomonadales bacterium
GGCGACGGATTTCCGATATACCCTAATTTATAGGCTCCCGCGGCGAGTCCCACGGCGGCCAAAACTAAAATTACTGCTACTGCTTTGATCATAATTATTTCTCCAATTCACGAGGGCTACGAGGGGTTTTGGGTAGTTCAGGGGTTTCGCCGGTCGCGGCGAACATCTCCTTGAAAGCTCCGACGCTGGCGAGTACTCCCGTCGTTTCCATCGGCATGAATATCACTTTCGAATTCGTCGTGCGAGCCATATCTCGCATTGAATCGACGTATCGTGAAGTGATCAGGTACTGTGCGGTCTGACCGCGGTCGCCGATCGCGCTGGCGATCTCCGCGATTGCCTGAGCCTCGGCCTTGGCATTTACTAGACGTGCCTGCGAAGCTCCCTCGGCATCGAGAATGGCGGACTCTTTTCCGCCCTCGGAACGGGTAACGGCAGCTTGTTTTTCGCCTTCTGCACGAGTGATCGCGGCCTGCTTGTCGCCCTCGGCGGTTAAGATGAGAGCACGACGATTTCGCTCGGCGGTCATCTGTTTTTCCATCGTGATGCGAACATCTTCCGGCGGAGTGATGTTTTTAATATCGACGCGGGTTACCTTGACGCCCCATTTGTTGGTGGCTTCGTCGAGGATCATGCGGATCTCGTTGTTGATCTGGTCGCGGCTCGAGAGCGTGTGATCGAGGTCGAGCTTACCGATGACGCTGCGCATTCCGGTGAAGGTTAGCTGCACGATCGAACCAACGAGATCGTTTACCTCGTAGGTCGCCTTGATCGGATCGGTGATCTGCCAGTAAACGACGGAATCGACGCCCATCATAACGTTGTCACGCGAGATCACGGATTGCGACGGCAGGTCGATGAACTGTTCGCGAGAATCTATGAACGTGGTTCCGGGCCGGACGTTCGTCCAGTAAACGGCTCGCGGAGCTTCGAAAAAGGGGACGATGATGTTCAGTCCGCTGGCGGCAACGCGATGAAAACGCCCGAGCCGTTCGATCAGCAGAACGCTCGACTGCGGAACGATCTTGATCGTTTTCCAAGCGACGACGAGCAGAGCGATAGCTAAAAACAATAGAAAGACTGCACCAACACCAAATATCTCCATATTTTCCTCCTCGAATACCTTTAACGACAATATTACCATAAATCAGCGTCCGGAGCCGTACTGAGTTCTGACACGGATCGATCATCCATCGTGATATAATTCCCGACAATTATGACAGTTCAACTTTCCGACATTCACGAAGCGCAAGAGATTTTGAGGGGAATTATTAGTCCGACGCCGGTGATCGGGGATGAGAAGCTTTCGCGGGAGATCGGGGCGACTGCGTTTCTAAAGGCCGAGTGTCTGCAGCGGAGCGGCAGCTTTAAGATCCGGGGTGCTTACAATAAGATCGCGAGTCTTTCGGACGACGAGAAGGCGAAAGGCGTGGTCGCGGCATCCGCCGGGAATCATGCGCAGGGAGTTGCCCTGGCGGCGACGTTGAACGGGATCAAGTCGGTGATCGTTTTGCCGGAGTTCGCGCCGCTCACAAAGATAATGGCGACGCGGGCGTTTGGGGCGGAGGTTATCTTAAAGGGTGCGACGTTCGACGAAGCCGTTACGCACTCGCGCGAACTGCAGGCCGAGCACGGCTACACTTACGTTCACGCGTTCGACGACGAAACGGTGATCGCGGGGCAGGGAACTATCGGCGTGGAGATCGCGGAGGCTCAGCCGGATATTACGACGGTCGTCGTTCCGATCGGTGGCGGCGGCCTTATTTCGGGAGTCGCGATCGCGATGAAGGCTTTGCTGCCTAACGTCCGCGTTGTCGGCGTTCAGGCGGCGAATGTGGCGGCTATGCGGCGGTCGCTGGCGGCAGGCGAACCGGTGACGGTGGAATCCCAGCCGACGATCGCCGACGGCATAGCGGTGAAGCGGCCGGGCAACCTGACCTTGCCGATCATCCGCGAGTTCGTGGACGAGATCGTCGAGGTTACCGAAGAAGAGATCGCTCGCGGCATCTTTCACTGCGTCACGGGCAGCCATCTCGTCACCGAAGGCGCCGGTGCCGCCGGTGTGGCCGCTTTGCTCGCGAAGAAGATCGAGTTCAAGCCTGACGAAAAGGTCTGTGCCGTCCTGTGCGGCGGAAATATTGACGGCAATCTGCTTTCCCGCATCATCGAGCAGGTGCTCGTGCGGCAGGGACGCTACGTTATCTTCAAACTCCTCGTCCTCGACCGTCCGGGAACGCTCGCCGAGATGCTGAACCACGTCGCCGAGACCGGTGCGAATGTCGTCGAGGTCTTCCACCAACGCGCCATCTGGCTTGCGCCTCTCGGCCGCGTCGGCATCGAGGTCATCCTCGAGGTCCGCGACGAAGATCACAC
>JBBRUA010000473.1:0-2360 GCA_038248245.1 Pyrinomonadales bacterium
CATGTCAGATACGGATTGCATGATGGATCAGGCGGACGAAATTCAAGGCGTTTCGCTTTTGGCGAAGACGAGAACATCGGAATTCTCACCGCAGCCGAACGGTTTCGAGCGGAATAAGCAAGATTCACCGGAGCTTCGAATCCCGGAACCAAACGCTTATAGCTATTAGTTGTAGGTGCAGCAAATCCGACCAACGCCGGAGCGTGCTTGAGCAGACCGCCAATGTAGAACTTGGCCATTTCTGAAAGCCCGGCGTATTGATCACCCGCGAAAAGTGGTTCGCCGTCTTTCCACAAAGACTGATGGCAATGCATTCCCGAACCGTTATCACCGTAGATCGGTTTCGGCATAAATGTCGCACTCTTACCGGCCGCGTGAGCCGTATTTTTCACAACATACTTAAAAAGCTGCACGTTGTCAGCCGTCTGCAAGAGGTTGGCAAACCTGAAATCGATCTCGCACTGTCCCGCCGTCGCGACTTCGTGGTGATGGCACTCGACGTTGATCCCGACTTCGCCGAGGATCGACGAAATTGTGTTGCGGATGTCGATAAGTGTATCGAGCGGTGCGACCGGAACGTAGCCTTCCTTCGGCCGAATGTGATAGCCATTATTCGGATTCTCTGGCGTGCCGACACGTCCGGAATTCCAATGGCCTTCGTCCGAGTTGACCGAGAAACCAGCCGAATTCTGATTGTTGTGATAATTGACTTCGTCAAAAATGAAAAACTCAGCTTCCGGCCCGACGTTGATCGTGTCGGCGATGCCGGTGAATTTCAGATAGCTTTCAGCTCGCTGAGCGACGCTTCGCGGATCGAGCCAGTAACCTTCTTTGGTTATCGGATCGACGGCGTTCGCGATCAGGCAGAGTGTCGTATCTTCGGTAAACGGATCGATCCAGAAACGGGTCGGATCGGGTACGAGCAGCATATCCGATTCGTGGATCGCCGCCCAGCCGCGAAGGCTGGACGCATCAAAACCGAATCCGTCTTCAAAGCTGTCTTCGGACAACATTCCGATCGGATAGGTTAGGTGGTGCCACGATCCGATAAGATCGGTGAACCGAACGGAAACAAACCGTGCTTCCTGATCGGCCGCATAGGTCAAAACATTCTTGGCGTTCATTATTTCTCCTAAGATAAGCGAATTTGATATAAAATCATCCCTCGAACCGCAGGCCTCTCGAGCTTTCAAAAATGAGATTCTACATCAGCGAAATAAATGGTCAAAGCTTGACGAACGAACAACGTGAACATTTACTGTTTCCGACATTTTTGTAGGTTTTTTTTAACTCCGACCGACTGAGGATGTTTGAATATTCAGTTCGCGAGCCCCACCTCCGGCGACGTCTGCTTGACCATATTAGTATTTTCCAACACCATCGTTCTAGATTTTCCGCCGCACGATAACAATCATGAAAATAGCCGTCACACTACTAACTGCTCTTGTTGCTGTCGAACATCTCGGCATTATGATCCTTGAAATGTTTTTCTGGAATCACCCTGTCGGACAGAAGATCTTCGGAATGACACCCGAGGTTTCCGCCGCGTCTGCGAAGCTCGCCGCGAATCAGGGACTTTATAATGGATTTCTGGCCGCCGGATTGATCTGGGGTATTGCATCGGATCGATCCGACCTGAAAATATTCTTCCTCGCGTGCGTTGTGGTGGCCGGAATCTTCGGCGGTGTCACCGCGAAACCCTCGATCCTTGTCACGCAAGCACTCCCCGCACTTATTGCCCTCACTGCCACATTAATGCTTCTGCGAAGTTCGAACCCGACATCAACGTAGATATAAAAAGGAAAAACAGCCCGTTGATTTCTCAACGAACTGTTTTTCCTAGTGGGATCCCCCGGCTTAAACTTTAAGGGCTATTGGGTTAGCCAGCGACAATGATTCCACAGTTGACTGGGGCGTCGTCAGTAGCACCAGCGACGATGATACCTGTGAATCCGGCAACGATAATTCCTGTCAAACTGGCGACGATGATGCCTGTGAGATCTTTGTTTGTCTCTACGCAAGGCTCAGCGGTCTTGCCTTTGTCACCTGCAAAGCCTGCGACGATGATACCTGCGTTTGCGAATGTTGCTCCCATCATCATGATGGCTGCGAGTGTGAATGTTGTGATTACTTTTTTCATAATTTTCTCCCTTAAAGCTGAATTTAGTTTCGAATGAAAGCGTTTTGCTTTCGCTATCCCTATTACAAGACGCGTGCCAAAGTGGCGGGAGAAAATTACTACAACGCCAAGTGCCGTAGATACAACGCGTTACGGAACTTTAGAGGACTAAAAACACCGTTCGGCCGAAACATCGGAAAGTGGATACTTACGTATCACTCAGACAGGCACGACTTCGTAA
>JBBRUA010000474.1:0-2358 GCA_038248245.1 Pyrinomonadales bacterium
AAACAATGGGTTGAAACCGGTCGTAATAGGCGATTGTTGGACAATCAGGCACATCGCAAAGTCATTCTGCGACTGAACATTTTTTTCGGAGAGGAAAACTGAATTATGGCACTTAGCCGCAAGAGCAAGATCATTATCGGAGCGTCGGTCGTTGCTCTTTTGTTGATCATCGTTATCGTCAGCGTTCTTGCAACGCGAACCGACACACCTGAGGTGACGGTTATAAAGATCGAGAAAAGGCGGGAGCTTCGCTCAACCGTCACCTCGTCTGGAGAGGTGCGGCCGATCCAATTCGTGAATCTTACAAGTGAGGTTCAAGGAAAGATCGAGGAGATTACGAAAAAAGAAGGTGACGCCGTCGAGAAAGGCGAAATCTTAGTTCGGCTTGATCCCGACCAGCTGTCGTCGAATGCGGATGCACAACTCGCAGCCTTCCAAACGGCTCAAGACGACGTTCGCTCGTCTCAAACGCAAGTCACGGGTGCACAGAATCAGCTTTCGCAGGCGCAACAAGGTCTGAATGCGTCGGACGCCGCAGTGACCAGTGCCCGCCAAAATATTGTAACCGCCCAAACCGACGTCGATCGTGCCCAGGTTGAGGTAAACACTGCTCAGCGTGAAGTAAATCGAAATGCTCAATTGCTCGAAGCGGGAGTCATTTCAAAACTCGAATACGATCAGAAAAAAGACGCGTTAGAAACCGCTTTGGTCGGTTTCAAGAATGCGAAGGCGCGTTTGGAATCTTCGAAACTTTCGGTTAATGAATCGATCGCTCGACGTAACCAACAGGCAGTGGCGGTGAAAGACGCCCGCCGAAGTGTTGATACCGCCCAGATCAGCGTTAGTAGTAGCCAATCGCGTGCCAATCAGCAATCAGCCGTCCTTCGCGGCCAGAAAAATCAGCGTGACAAAACGGTTGTGATCGCACCGATCAGTGGTGTTATCGCCGAGATCCCTTCGAAAGTCGGGACATTTGCGGTTGCAGGTCTTTCTACAACTGCTCTACTGACGATCGCTGATATGTCCACGATCAACGTTGAAGTAAAGGTCGACGAAACTTCGATCGACGATGTGCTTGTCGGTCAGAAAGCGAAGATAAAGGTAGATGCATTCGGCGATAAAGAGATCGTGGGCGAAGTTGTCCAAAAAACACCTCTCGCGGTTGGTAAATCGCAAACGAGCGGAGGCCTTTCGACAAATATCAATGTCCAGGAAGCGAAGGAGTTTCGTGTCGTTATTCAATTAATGGACATGCCGGACGAACTAAAAAATGGTCTTCGTCCGGGAATGAGTGCTACTGCAGAGATTACGACAAAAACGGTTGACGACGCGATTGCGGTGCCCCTTCAAGCAGTTATCGAGAAAAAGGCTGAACCGATCTTGGCACCTGCAAACTCAGACGCATCGGTTCCGCCCTCGGATAAGCCGAAACCGATCACCGGTGTTTACATCCTCGATGGCAACAAAGCCAAATTCCGTGAGGTAACCACCGGCATTATTGGCGAATCTGACCGTCAGATAATTACGGGACTCGATATTGGCGACGAAGTGATCACGGGCCCCAGTCGCGTGTTGAACACTCTAAAAGAAGGCGCGGTCGTAAAAAGGCAGATCAAAAAAGAAGGCGAAGCGGCCAATAAGTAATTTTCATGTACAGATTTATGGACGAAGAAAACGGTACCGCAATTGCCGAAAAGGCTAGTGGAGCAAATGTTCCTAAGGTCGGCGACACTATAATCTTGATGCGGAACATTTGGAAAACATACCAAATGGGCACCGAATCATTACATGCTCTTCGAGATGTTTCGTTCGAGGTAAAAAAGAATGAGTACGTCGCGATCATCGGCCCCTCAGGTTCCGGTAAATCGACGTTGATGAATCTTATCGGTTGCCTCGATTCTCCGTCCAAGGGAGAGTATTGGATAAACAACAACCTAGTTTCGAGCATGACCGATGATGAACTGGCTCATATACGAAACAAAGAGATCGGCTTCGTATTTCAAACCTTTAATCTTTTGTCTAGAGCCACCGCCCTTCACAATGTCGAGCTCCCGCTTATTTATGCCGGTCTGAGAACCGCTGAGCGTAATGAAAAGGCACGGGCTTCGCTTGCCGCCGTCGAACTCGGCGATCGCGTAATGCATCGTCCGAATGAACTCTCCGGCGGTCAACGTCAGCGTGTGGCGATCGCACGAGCATTGGTAAACAACCCTTCCATCCTTTTGGCCGATGAACCAACCGGAGCGCTGGACACAAAAACGAGTGTCGAGATCATGGCCCTATTCGAGAAACTGCATGACGAAGGTAATACGATCATCCTCGTCACACACGAACCGGACATTGCCGCCCGTGCTCACC
>JBBRUA010000475.1:0-2354 GCA_038248245.1 Pyrinomonadales bacterium
GTCGATTTTGTCGTCGACCGCAAAGCCGACGGCCAGCCGTCCGACAATATCTACACCAAAAAGCTCCGCCGCCAGCGTGATGTCGCGGTGTCGTTGCTGCTTGATCAATCCAGTTCGACCGCCCGCACGATCACGCGAAATCCGCTCCAGCCGTACACACATCCCGGCCGCCGCATCATCGAGATCGAAAAAGAAGGCCTCGTTCTCATGAGCGAAGCCCTCGAGGCAGTCGGCGATGTTTACTCGATCTACGGCTTCACGAGCGAAGGCCGCCGCAATGTTAAGTTCTACATTGTAAAGGAGTTCGGCGAGAAATATTCGGCCGAGATCGAACGCCGCATCGGCGGCATTACCTTTCAAAACAACACGCGTCTCGGCGCCGCCATTCGCCACGCCGCCGCGAAATTGCTCAAGCAGGAGGCACGCACCAAACTGCTAATCATCCTCACCGACGGCCGCCCGTACGATCACGATTACGGCGACGCCCGCTACGCCCGCGAGGACGTTCGCGAAGCCCTGACCGAGGCAAAAACGATGGGCATCACGCCATTCTGCATCACCATAGACCGCGAATCCGAGGCCGAACTAAAAGACCTCTACGGCAACGTCGGCTACACCATCATCGACGACGTGCTCAGCTTGCCGGAGCGTATGCCGAATATTTATCGGAGATTGACGAGCTAAGACGGAAGGACCGAAATTGGGGCCAAGGGTACAACCTAAATGCCTTCAGTCGTGTCTAAATATCTGTAGATCATAATTTTGGAAGCAATTGTATGAAAATTTTTGGAAGGTTCGTCGTTTTTGCACTGACTTTTGTTTTGGGAACCCAGCTTGCCCAATTTGTTTCCACGATGAATACCGCGCTGAATCCTACTAATCTCCCTGCTGTCGAAGAGCCCGACCCGTTTTCAATGAAGAGATCATCTATGCCCACCGGCATAACCGTTACCTACGCGGGAATGCAGAAGAACGAGCAAGATGGTACGTACTTGAAATTTATCGTACATAACGGAACAAACGCTCCAGTCGTCTATGGCGCAAAAGGTTCATATTGGCCATTCCCGGAGTTATTAATAGACGGGAACAAACAACCGGACCAATACCGGTGTGGAAGTGGTTCAAGTGCATTCTCAATAGAACCAAAAATGTCCGCAGAATTTCGTGTACGCGAAATAGAATTCGATAACGTGCCCAAGAAAAAGGCCATGATTAGCGTCGGCTTTCATTTAGGCGACCCGCGATCCGACTTTGGTTCGGAAATATACTCAGAATCATTTATTCTCCCCGAATCGTTTCGAGATTCGATTAAAGAATTGCATAAACAGATTAATGTCCGATGGGCCGAACCGCAAGCGAAATAACGCCAAGCTTTTTCCGAGCCTAATTGTACTACCTGACCAATAACTTGGCTCAAACTTCACCCACAATTGTTTATAGATGTTTGACCGGCAAAGCTGTGATAAAATTTCGATAATGTTGAACCATTCAATCGAGGTCAATCCAGAAAAGCTTAGCGGTGTTCCTGTCTTTACCGGAACGCGTGTGCCTATTCAAAATCTCTTTGACTACATCGATGGTGGCGACCCGATAGAAGATTTTCTCGAAGGATTTCCTCCTGTGACACTCGAACAAGTGATAAGCGTTCTCGCCCCGTTTTATGAACAACCCAAAAACAGTCTTCCTCTTCGACGTTGATAATACGCTGCTCGACAATGACAGTGTGACGGCGGATCTGCGGGCGTTTCTTGAGGCTGAGGTTGGTCGGGAGCGGAGTGATCATTATTGGGAGATATTCGAAACGCTCCGTAACGAGCTCGGTTATGCGGATTATCTTGGGGCATTGCAGCGGTATCGGATCGCGAACCCGTACGACTCGCACCTGCTGTCGATGTCAACGTTTCTGATAAATTATCCGTTCGCGAACCGCATTTTTCCGCAGTCGCTGGACGTCATCAAACGTTGCAGGACGCTTGGCCAGGTCGTGATACTGACCGACGGCGACGTCGTCTTTCAGCCGCGAAAGATCGAGCGTTCGGGTCTGTTCGAAGCCGTCGGCGGCAACATCCTGATCTACGTTCACAAGGAACACGAACTCGCCGACGTCGAACGTCGCTATCCGGCCGATCGATACGTTTTGGTCGACGACAAGGTCCGCATTCTCTCCGCGATCAAAAAAAGCTGGGGCGAACGCGTGACCACCATCTTCCCGCGTCAGGGCCACTACGCTTTCGACACCGAGCAAGTCGCAAAATATCCCGCCCCCGACATCACCGTCGAACGCATCGGCGATATCCTTGATATTAATTTCGGCTGAGACCATGTCTGAGATCTCTTCTTACTTTGCGGTCTTA
>JBBRUA010000476.1:0-2339 GCA_038248245.1 Pyrinomonadales bacterium
GATAATATCTTATCAAATGGATATGCCGAGCGGAGCTGTTATAATTATTTTACAGGCTTTATTATTTTTATTCGCAGTAATTTATAACAAGATTAAAAATAATTGAGAAAAAACTTGGTCCTGTAAGCTCATTAAAGGGAAGAATAGATGGCCTTGAAGCTACGGTTCTAGCGAACGTCCGAGATTTAAGCTCAACTGTCGAATCAATGTACATCGATCTGAAAGAAGGTGACTTCTTTTCTCCTACTGAAATTCGAGAACTTCCGAGCGATTTTGAGGGAATGGACGAGCATAGGTATGACGACATCAACGTAGAAGATGTCAGCGAAGACGAGGAAATTCAGGACAGTTGGGAAAACGACAGAACTGAAGAGGTAGAAGAGCGACTAATTACATCGTCTCTACCAAAAGCCAAGAAGGTAAAACATAAAAAACAACAAGTTATCGCGGGTCTAAATAGTTGGCAGGCCCGAGACGAGATGATTAGCCTTCGGAAACGGATTTGGCAGGAAACAGGGGAAGGCCCGAGCGCTGAAGGTTTATTAAGAAAAAGTATGATCGATGAATTTTTAAGAGTCCTGCCACCAACAACTGATTTGGCGAATAAACGGATGAAGTGGCTCTTAGCTTCTGTTTCTGACGCGCAACTACCTTATCTACACGATGTTTGCTCGATCACATGTCGTGTCGAAAAAAATAGTTCTCAGTAGACGAAAGCCCGTATCAGAGCGATTGCGTTACCCTCATTTCGATTGTTTTTAGTTTTCCATTTTCCGTTGGCGTTCGTCCTCGCGCATAAGCTTGGCGACATGGAAGATGTAGTGGATGCCGGAGAAGACGGCGAAGGCAGAGACTACGACGTAAGTTGTTGGGAGGAAGAGGCCGTTGTTGGCGGGGAAAACGGTTGCGAAGAGGATCAGCATGACTGCGACGACCTGAACGAAGGTGCTTGCCTTGCCGAGCCACGACGGCTGAAAGCCGCGAAAGCCGGTCATGACGTTGATGGCTCCGGCGATGGTGACGATGGCGACATCGCGCCCGATGACCGTGGCGGTGACCCAGAACGGAACGGGCAGATGCGCAAGCGAAGTGCCGATCACACTCGGCAAAGTGAGCATTATGAACGCCGTCGTCATCAGGAGTTTATCGGCGATCGGGTCGAGGATAGTGCCTAATTCCGATTCCTGATTGAATTGGCGGGCGACAAAACCGTCGATGCCGTCAGAAACGCCGGCGATGGTGAATACGATAAGTGCCCAGCCTTCGCGATGGTAAACGAGCAGGATCGCGAATAGCGGCACAAGCGCGATCCGCATGAACGTCAGCAGATTTGGAATGGTCAGTACCCTTGTGGAAGGGGTCCGTTCGCTCATTCGGCGCTCCGCAGTTCGAGCATCGAGATCTCGGGTGGACAACGGAAGCGCATCGGAACGACGACGGTCCCTATTCCGCGAGTGACGTATAGCTGCGACGTTTTGCGTTCGTAAAGCCCGGCGGTGAATTTGCGGCGGGGCAGGAGGCGTTTCTCGTCATTTCGGATCTTTATCTGGCCGCCGTGAGTGTGGCCGCTAAGTGTGACATCGATGCCGAGACGTGCGGCTTCGCGAAAAATTATCGGATTGTGAGCTAGGAGTAATTTCATCTCGTCCGGGAACGAGCCTTTAAGTGCGGCGGCGACGTCGGTTTTGCCGACCATATAATCGTCAACGCCAGCGAGCCAGAACGACGCACCTTTGACCTCAAGCCGGATGCCCTCGTTGACGAGCATTTTGATACCTTCGCCCCGAAAGAGGTGTGTGACGAGGTCGGCGTCGGTCCAGTGATCGTGGTTGCCGAGGCACGCATAGGTGCCGTATCGCGACTTTAACTTTGCGAGTGCGGCGGCGACCGGGGCGATGTATTCGCGTTCGTGCGAAACATAGTCGCCGGTCAGGACAAACATATCGGGGCGAAGGCGATTAGCGACTTTGACGACGCGCTCGATGTGTTCGAGGCCGGTGAACGGACTGTGATGTATGTCGGAAAGTTGAATGATCTTAAATCCGTCGAGCCTTTTAGGCAAGCGTTTAATCATGATCGTTACACGCTCGAGCGACAGGCTGTTCGCCTCATCCATCGCGACCTTCGCATTCTTCGACCATTTCCCGGCCATCACCCTAAGCGGAGTGTCATTGCCAACGTAGGCGTTTATTCGGTCAGTGATCTTGACCCGTTTTGGTGCGGCAGTTCTCATTGGTATTTTCTGAGCATAAACGTTCGGGGTGGAGATTACAATGCCTTCGGTTTATCAAGCACCGATCACAATGTCGATGTCACGTGCGGAATGTAATACACGATAC
>JBBRUA010000477.1:0-2333 GCA_038248245.1 Pyrinomonadales bacterium
TCGTCGTATGTTTTTCCCTCGACGTCCCGCAAAATGATCGGTATCCGGTATTTCTCCGGCAAACTCTCGATCGCCTTTGCAATGGTTTTACTTCGCTCGTTATCGAGGAGTGCAACGTCCTGCAAAATTCGTGTGTCCGGCGGCTGAAACTCGACATCACTGTCCTCGTCCGCCTGAAAGAGCCCGGTCAGCGACATCAGTTTGCGACGCTTTCGTCGACGCGTCTCACTGATCGCGAGGTTGGTCGCGATTCGGTAAATGTACGTCGAGAACGCGAACTGCGTGTGATACCTGTCGAGTGCAAAATACACCCGCACAAACGTCTCCTGCGCCAAATCGACTGCCTCTTCGTAATCGTTCAAAAATCTATATAGATAATTGGTTATCGGTGCCCGATAACGCGCCATTATCTCTCCGAACGCGGCTTCGTCGCCGCCCTTCGTTGCTTCGATCAGGGCATGGTCAGACAATTTTTCTTCAGGCATGAGAGTTCGCGTCGCCTCCGTGCCTGGAAAATTGAAATTGTCGAGCGCCATACATCCATACTTTTTTACAACAACGCCGCACGCATAACAAAAGCCGCCCGACGATTTGAATCACGTCGAACGGCCAAATAAGTTGCGAAAATTGTATTAGCTCGTTTATCTAGTTTGCCTTATAAAGGTCTTCGTCCACCTTCTGACCAAAGGTTACAGTGCCGATCTCGCTTTCCTCGACGACCTTATCATTCGCGTATAACACCGATCTCGAAGGTACCAGCGTTCCCTGAGCATAATTGTGATTGTAGAACTTGCGTTTGTACTTAACGCCGCCTTCCTCGTAGCTCAGGGCCATAACCCGATACGATTTGACGCTGACATAAAAACGGGCTTTTCGGCCTTTTTTATCGGTTACGTCGATCAAGAAGAACTCGACGCCCATTATCTTTTCCTTACCGGCTAACTCCAGCTTCGCTTCGTTTTCCTTGTAACGAAGCAACATTTCCAGACCTCGAAAAACACTGTTCTCGAATGCCATCGACGCATCTGCCCGCGGCGTGAAGACCTGATTATTGAAAAGACCGAATATCTTGTCATCGTTAAAGATCAGGGAATAGCTGGCGTTCGGGAATTCTTGATCGAGCCTTATCCTGTCTTTATCCAGAGTCGTTCCGCGGATGATCGTCCGCTGGTATGTTGCCAGTTCGGTTTTCCCATCAGCGGCAGTGAACGTCGTTTTCCCCTTCTCCGTCGTCGTCTTGCGGATCTGATCGAGCGTAATGCGGCCGCCGCCAAAACCGTAGACGAAGATCGCCGCTTCCGTGATCTGCTCGGCCGTCGCTGGCTTTACCGAAGCTTTCGCGTCCGGAGCAGGTGTCGGCTCCGGCGTTGGCGTTGGGGTCGGCGTTGTCTGGGTCGCGACCGGTTTCGCCGTTTCGGTCTGGGCAAAGGTCACAACCGAGAGGCAAACGAGGACGATCGCCATCGAGAAAATTGTATTTAAACGCAGAAACACTAGATTGATTCTCCAGATTTAGAGTACGCTAAAGCAAATGCGGATTGTAACATAAACCGTATAGATCGGCATGGGTGATCCGGCAAACTGTATCAATTGATGATACCAGCGGCCGAAAAGATGCACGTTCGTTAGTCACAGCACGCTATTCTTATGTTCCATGTCGCCCTGGTCGAACCCGAAATACCGCCCAACACCGGCAACATCGCACGCCTTTGTGCCGCAACCTTTACCGACCTGCATATTGTCGGCGTGACTGGTTTTCGAATGGACGACCGAACGCTAAAACGATCGGGTCTCGATTATTGGCAGGACGTCAAGCTGCACCGGCACATTGACCTCGACGATCTTTATGCCGAACTGCCGCAGTCGCGATTCCTTTATATGACCACTAAATATAAGCGGCCGTATTTTGATTTCGAATACCTTGCCGGCGATTGCCTCGTATTCGGCCGCGAAACGCGTGGCCTGCCCGAAGATCTATTGGCCGCAAATGCAGATCGCTGTCTAACGATACCGATGCCGAACCCGAACGCTCGCAGTCTCAATCTCGCCAATAGCGTCGCCATCATTCTGTACGAAGCTCTCCTCCAAACGTCCTAAATCATTACAAATCTTTACACATCAGGATTCTTTCTCGGACACCTCAAGAACCCGCATTATCGTCAAATAACTGTCATTCAAGTTATGGCTATCTCCAAGGAGGGAGTTAAATCATGAAATCAGTAAGTAAATTTTTAGTATTATCGCTCGCAATTATAACTATTTCCGTCGCAAGCATTTCCGCACAAAATCAGTCCCGCAGTTCTGGCCGTTCGATCGAGCAGCAGATTTTCAAA
>JBBRUA010000478.1:0-2329 GCA_038248245.1 Pyrinomonadales bacterium
ACTGATGCCCTCGACCTCACATGCCGCCCGCAAAGCAAACGTTCCGCCCATGCAATAGCCCGTAATGCCGAAGTGCGAGATGCCGTGTGCCTGAGACGAAGCCTCGATCGCCTTCGCGATAGTGTCCAGACCGTCCTCGGTCGAGAGTTCCTGCATAAACTCGCCCGCCTCTTCACTCGACGTCGCTAGCCGTCCGCGATAAAGATCCGGTGCGATCGCCACAAACCCCTCATCGGCCCATCGCTGGGCGATATCGCGAATATGGTCGTTCAGCCCCCACCACTCCTGAATAACCAAGACCGCCCGCGTCGCCTCACCCGCAGGCATAGCAACAAACGCCGTCGTCTCACCATTTGCCGTCGCAAAATTCAATACCTCATTTCCCATTCGATCGTGTCTCCCACCAAAAAATACCGATACTTTCCTATACTTTATTGTACGAGGTAGAAGTCTTTATTGAAACAATCATCACCTTTAACCGTTGAAGAACAAAGTGAATTTTTGCTTTAATTAATAGCAAGGGGAGCCAGTTCCGCTATTATTATTATGAATATTGAATCTGCGATTATTGTCAAGAAACGCTGCCTCGCGGCAATTAAGGAACTAGATTCGATCTTGAGGGATAGTCAGGCCGAATATGATACCGAGGAGTTTGATCGACTTAAGCGGGCGGTTGGTCTAACTATTGGAAAGATTACGATAGAAATTCTGGACCCTGTACTTCAGCAGCATACAGAGATTGATGATCTTCGGTAATCGGAATCAGGCTTGGAATACCGCGCCTAATATCCTCAAATGGTGTGACAGATTATGAAACGAATCTCAATTAAATTTTTAATCAATTATGTAGCTCCATTTCTATTATTTGGAGGCATTCTTTCACTATTTCTGATAAACTGTGAGGTGAGCAGGCCCTCCAACTGGTCCGATGCGGTAAAGCTCAAGGCGAACATAGTACCAGGAACTCAGCGCGTTGTTGATTCCTCAACGGGTGATCCCATATTTTCCTATTCCGTCGATCCGTCGATCCGTCGATCCGTCGATCCGCCGATCGTCGCTAGCTCGATCGAAAAACGAGATAACAATACGTGGGTCGTCGTTTTCGAAAGGGTAAGATAGAATGACTTCGCAGTTGGTCTTCAGCTGTCGGAAGTCGTGAACTATGTCATGAGAATATTTCTCAGTGGGGACATTTTCGCTTCCTTACTTTGCGTTGTTGTTTTTTATGTATTCATTGCTGAGACGAAAGTTCCCGACTTTCAAAACCTCGGTGACCGATATCAAGTTTTCGAAGCCGGAGTCACGGAAAATCAACGAATTGTCGACGCTGAGAGCGGTCGCACTTTACTTTGGACGCCTGGCAATCCGAAGAACGTTGTACAAGCCGCGGAAGAGACCGAAACCGGGAGTATGGACAGTCCGTATAAAAAAAGTCGATTGAGTTCTTGCATCACTTAATTCAACACGATTCAGTGTTGCGTTTGCGAGATCATCCTAGTCCATTCGGCGAGTTTTGCGAATCTCTCACGATACTGAAAACGATGGCAGAAGATAATATTTTGAGGCGGCAATCTCTGTGTAATGAGCGATGCATATTTCGCCCTTACTAGCGTGCGGGCTTATGCAAAAAAAGGGGGCGTGATATTCGATTGGGAATATCACGCCCTTGATCGTGTTAGTTGGTTTAGGAGAAGCTACGCCTTGGCTAAAAGAACCTGATCGTGTAACTGACCCTCAGTCCGCGTCCGGGTTCGGGAGCGAGGTCTTTTATGAAGGACAGGTGGTTTCTGTAAAGGCGGTTGCCGAGGTTTGAGGTGCTGAGCGAGAACGTTTGGGCTCGCTTATCAGAAGCGATCGTGTAAGACGCATTTACGTTGAAGAGGCTGTATCCGGCGGTCGGCGTTTCGAGCGTGAAGACATCATCGGCCTTTCTCGCTCCCGTAAATACCGCCTCGGGACGAACAGACAGACCCTTGTAGCGAAAATCGAGTCCTAGCCGTGCGCGTGCTGGAGATGTTCTGGGTAGCGGAGTGCCCGTTTCTTTCAATTCAGACTCGACGACATCAGCGATGAAAAATGCGCCGAGCACATTTTTAATGTCGACGTCAGCGGACAAATCCGCACACATAAATCCCCCTATATATTGCGGTCGATGATTTTGCAGTTTACTTGGACCTTGGTTTTCGTCTATAATCACGTTAGTTTGCCCGATGGTGCTCGGATAACGAGCGGCGAAGGGGAGCAAACGTCAGAAGATTTTACAGAATATTTAGTTTAATTGAGATTTTATACGGGTTTGAGCACTTTCCGAAATGGAAATAGGTGCTCC
>JBBRUA010000479.1:0-2325 GCA_038248245.1 Pyrinomonadales bacterium
CCTTATACAGGTTCATCATGGTCGTCGATTCGTCGAGCGGGTAAAATTCAATACCGTCGAGTTTCACGCGGCCTGCATCCCAATTATTTGGATCAGGGACGATTTTCAGCACATCGTAGGGCCTGTGCACCGCAAGTTTGAATGAACCGCTCGTGACGATATTCTCCGTTCGCGTCCACGCAGTGCCCCATTTCTCAATGACCTTTTGCGGCACCACGCGAAAGAATTGGTGAGCGAGCAAGCCAAGCATAAACGGAGCAGGTTGGGTGAGCTTGATCCTCAGGGTGTAGTCGTCAACCGCCTCGATGCCGATATCCTCAGCCTTGACCGGAACAAACTCCTTTCCAGCGAAGGCCGCCTTCAGTTTTGGGTCAGCGTCGGTCAGCTTGGCGCGGTCCTTTTCGCTTGACGGGACGGTCAAGCGCTCGGGCGAATCCAGATAGCGATGAAATTCCGTGTCGCCGCCAAGCGTGTCATGAACACCCGCTGCCGGTTCGCTCGCCGCGTTAGGATTGGGCTCGGTGAAATCTTTTTTTAGAAGGAATTGTCCGGAACTATCCTTTACAAACGACTGCCCCGAGTTATATGCCTCGGAGTATTTTATGTAGTAGCCGAGGCTCGCATTACGCGAGGCCAGCTCCGGCGAGAAACCGCGGCGGATCGAGTACACAAAATCATTCGCCGTTATCGGATCGCCGTTTGAGAACTTTGCGTTACGGCGAAGATGGAAGAGATATTCGGTGCCGTCGGTGCCTGTTTCCCAGCTTTCCGCGATGCCCGGTATCGGGTCCATTGTCTTTGGATCGTATTCGACCAGGCCGTCGAACAAACCGATCAAAATACGGGCGTCGGGCTGGCTGTTTGTAATGGGCGGATCGAGCGATTCGATCTCGCCGCCGCTGACGTAACGTAGAATATTATCTTTCGGGGCAACGGTCTGGCCGAAATATCGACCGGTGGCCGAACTCGTGCAGCCAGAGATGAGCGACGATATCGCAAGCAAAAGGGCAATGATTTTAATTCGTCTGCGACGCAAGGCGGCCATAGATCAAGCTCCCAAATGGTCGTTCAAATTACCGGAAAAGCGATCAGTGTCAAATAAACAATAGTGCAAGTTGAGCGAACATTCAAAATGACGCCTTCAAGATCGCCGTGCGTCGTCGTCCTCCGACAGCTATAGTTCGCGGCCGGCGGCGTTTGGCTGCCAATCGCTGTCGATGCTGATATCTTTCATCAGCGGTGCGTCGAGGCCGTTGATCTCAAAACCCATAACGTAGGGCTTAACGAGCGAATATGAGGTGGGAAAGTACAGCGGGATCGCGTTCAGCTCGTAGATCGCGTCCTCCTCGGTAAATGTCTCGAACGCGGAGGTCTCCCGCGTCTCTTCATTATCGAAAGTTAGGATATCGTCCGATGGCCCGCCGGTCGATGGCAACATCAGCGGCAAAGGCGTCGGCGTCAGGGCGTCGATGGTACGGACGTCTCTAGGAAAAACTGTTTCCGAGCCTGAGACCGGTCTTTTGCTGCGTCCAAAGATCGCCTCGAGACTGACTGATTCATCGATCGTCGGCAACACGATACCGCGCCGCACCAGATCGTATGTGCCTGAGTTTCTCGCCAGTTCGAGATCCGCCGCGTCTTTTACGATAGTTTCGGTGTCAAGGTTTAGATTTTGCTTCCACATTTTCGCGACGGTGCGGGCGACGCGTTGCTGGGTGTCGTTGCGGTTGATGAGGAGCCGGATCTTTGGGAAATTTTCGCCGTTCGGGTAACCGGCACTTTCGAGCAACTGTTTGGCCCGGTCGACGTCGAGCGTGATCTTAGTCTGGTTCGTGGCACCGAGCGGCAGGAAGGAGGTGGCCGGGCGGGTCGAACCGTCTAGTTCGCCCTCGGTCACGCGGTCGCGGTCGATCGATATTGCCAAAGCCTCGCGAACGCGGCGGTCGTCAAACGGAGCGTTTTTGGTATTTACTTCGTAAAAATTAAGTGCGCTGTGCGTCGTTTGCCGAAAATCTTCATATGGCGCGAGCAATTTTAGAGCGAGCGGGGCAAAATCGGCATTAGTCACCGCGTCGATCTCGCCTTTTTTATAGGCGTCGAGTGCGGCCTCGGCTGAATCCATGGGCACGAGCCGGATGCGTTCGAGATTGACGGCAGACTTGTTCCAATACGAGTCCGAGCGATCGAGAACGACGCCGTCTTTGTCTGAACCGGAGATGGCGAACGCGCCGTTCGTGACCAGCGTTTTCGGCATCGGATCGGCATTGAAAACGTCGCCGTCGCCGTAAACGGGACGAAATATCGGGTTAGCGACAAGCTTTGCAA
>JBBRUA010000480.1:0-2313 GCA_038248245.1 Pyrinomonadales bacterium
AAATTTTTCTGCGTCCTCAAAACTCATTAATACCCCCTCACAAATTTTTAATAACTCCTAATAAATTATTTATTCGTGCTTAAAAATCATTTCTGCGGACCAATAAATGACTTTTGCGCACGCATAAATCATTTTTGCTCACACATGCATGAGTGGTTCAGTTGAACTATTGAGGAAAACATCGAATCTGGCGAAATTGTGGCGATTAGACGAGGAAGTATCTTCACGGCTAATCTCGAATTTTCCAAACAAATTTCTTTAGGAGTAGGTGCTTCTATATTTATCTAATTTCGGCTAGAGTGAGTTAATGTCAGAGGAAATTGAGAAGAAGAAAAAGAAGGTAGATTATTCGAGCGCGTGGGCTGAGGCTCGCAGGATCATGTGGGGAGCAAGGTGGCGGTTATTGCTCGGCAGTGTTTTGATGCTGGTCTCGCGGCTTTCCGGGATGGTTTTACCGGCGTCGACGAAGTTTATCGGCGACGAGATATTTACGAACGGCCGTTTTGAACTTCTAAAATGGATCGCTCTCGCGATCGGAATTTCTACCCTTATTCAGGGAATTACCGGATTCGCTCTATCGCAAATACTTGGTGTCGCCGCCCAGCTTGCGATCACAAATATGCGAATGCGGGTGCAGAGGCATATTGAACGATTGCCGATCTCGTATTTTGATTCGACGCAGAGCGGTCAATTGATCTCGCGCATCATGAACGACGCCGACGGCATTCGCAATCTCGTCGGTACGGGCCTTGGGCAGCTTCTAGGTAGCATCGTGACAGCATCAATCTCAATTGGCGTTTTGTTTTACCTTAACTGGAAATTGACGGCCGCGACCATGGCGGTCTTGATTATCTTTGGCACTGCTTTAATGTACGCATTTAAGATATTGCGTCCGGTATTTCGTGAGCGAAACGTGATCACCGCGGACGTTACCGGACGATTGACGGAATCACTCGGCGGTATTCGTATCGTCAAAGCCTACACGGCTGAAAAACGTGAGGAATTATCGTTCGCGAGAGGAGCACACAAATTATTCCGAAATATTGCAAAATCAGTTACGGGTGTTTCCGCAATTTCGTCATTTTCTTCAATTGTTATCGGCGCGATCGCTGTCGTAATGATCCTGATTGGAGGCTCTGCAGTTCAGGCCGGAACGATGACACTCGGCGATTTCCTGATGTATATATCGTTCACATTTCTGCTCGCTTTGCCGGTGATCGAATTAACATCTATCGGCACGCAGATCACCGAAGCCCTCGCTGGACTCGATCGTATTCGCGAGATAATGTCGATGACAACCGAGGATGAAGCAGACGCCGGGAAACAATCGCTGAAGAATGTAGCGGGCACGCTTGATTTTGAAGATGTACATTTTGAATACGACGCCGGCGTTCCCGTTCTAAAGGGTATTAATTTTCACTCGGAGGCAGGATCAACGACAGCTCTTGTGGGCTCGTCGGGTTCCGGGAAATCAACGATCTTGAGCCTGGTGCTTAATTTTATTCAACCTACGACAGGCACGATCAAGATCGATGGCCACGACCTGCAGGATGTGAAGCTTAGGGATTACAGACGGCATCTTGGAGTTGTTTTACAGGATAATTTTCTTTTCGACGGAACGATCCTTGAAAACATTCGATTCTCTAACCCCGAAGCGAATTTGGAAGAGATCAAAAATGTTTGCAAGATAGCTAACGCCGACGAGTTCGTCGAGAAGTTTCCGAACGGTTACGACACGATCGTCGGCGAACGAGGCGTCAAACTCTCGGGAGGGCAGCGGCAAAGAATTGCGATCGCCCGGGCTTTGCTGGCGGATCCTAAGATTCTGATCCTCGACGAAGCGACTTCGAGTCTTGATAGTGAATCAGAGGCTTTGATTCAAGAGGGATTGAACCGTTTACGCGAGGGCCGAACGACGTTTGTTATTGCTCACAGGCTTTCAACGATTCGCAGTGCCGATCAAATATTAGTAGTTGAGGCCGGAGAAATTCGTGAACGCGGTACGCATTCGGAACTAGTTTCGATGGACGGAAGATATAAACAGCTTTATGATAAGCAGTATCGATTTGAACAGAATTTATTCGTTAACCCTGGTGAAGATTTCACCGGAAAACCGCCGGAGGCTTTAGCCAAGACGAAACTTTAGGAAAAACTTTTTATGGCCGATCAACAAACTTACGCAAACCACACACGATGGTTTCCATTGTTCCATTTTGTGACCTTTCCGTTGCTGCTTCTTAATCTTATCTACCAATCGGTTCGTCTTTATCAGGAACCGAACACGGACAGAGTTGTTTGGGTCGTTCTTTCGGT
>JBBRUA010000481.1:0-2310 GCA_038248245.1 Pyrinomonadales bacterium
AGATCATGGCCCTGCATGAGAAACTAGACGAACTCCGAGAGGGTAAATGGACGGAACTGATCAAACTGCAACAGGAACAGATCCAGCTGCTAACGCGATTGCTGGAGAACAAAGGTAACAAGGTATGAACACTTTTAAGCTCGTGACGAAGATCATTTTCGGCCTTTTGTTCATCGCGGCCGGGGCGAATCATTTTATTAATCCGAAGTTTTACGAGTCGATAATGCCGCCGTATCTGCAGTGGCCGTATCAGCTGGTGATCATCAGCGGGATCGCCGAGATCGTGCTCGGCATCGGTTTATTGATACCGCAGACGAGTCAGTACGCGGCCTGGGGACTGATATTGCTGCTGATCGCGGTCTTCCCGGCGAACATCTATATGGCAACGAATCAGGAACTCTTTACAAGCATTCCGACGATTTTCCATTGGATCCGCTTACCGCTGCAGGCGTTTCTGGTTCTGTGGGCGTTCTGGTACACGCGGCCCGCATAAAAATTGTGGTAGTAAATATACACAACGTTGAGGTAAAAGGAATCGATATCGATGCCGAGACACGTTGCGGCCATTATAAGAGCGAGCTGGATATAATCGCGATCAAATTCAGATGTTGCGGAGAATGGTTCCCGTGCTCAGAGTGCCATGCCGAAACTGCCGGGCATGCATCCGAGGTCTGGCCGGCGTCGGAGTTCGCCGAAAAAGCTATCCTCTGTGGGGCATGCGGGCATCAGTTGTCGATCGACGAATATTTCGCGTGTGAGTTCGCGTGTCCAAAATGTGCAGCAAGATTCAATCCCGGCTGCGCAAACCATTACGATCTTTATTTCGCCGACGATCAGTGTCGATCTGAACCTAAAATTTGCTGAGATAAAATATCGTCGCCCATAGATGCCTCCGGATAATTGCCGAAATGGCCGGAGACGTAAATGCCGTTTCGGCCGTTTTTCTTTGCACGGTAGAGGGCACGGTCGGCGATCCTTATGAGGTCGGTCTCTGCATTGTCGAACGTCGCCGAAAGCGTCGCGATGCCGACACTGACGGTCAGAATTTCACTCGTGGCGGATCCGCTGTGCCTGATCCCGATCTCCCGGATATTTTCCATCGCCTGTTCAGCCAGCGTCTTTGCACCCGTCGCATCCGTGCCGCCAAGAATCAGCGCGAATTCCTCTCCGCCGAATCTTGCGACGAGATCGGTCGGTCGCTTGATCGTCGCCGACAACGCCTCCGCGACCTTTTGCAGGCATTCATCTCCGGCCTGATGACCGTAGGTGTCGTTGAACAGCTTAAAGTGATCGATGTCGACCATCACCAAAGATATCTGCGTTTTAAATCGAACCGCGCGGTGCCATTCGTCCGCCAAAAAGCTTTCGAATCGGCGACGGTTGCCGATCTTGGTCAGACCGTCGGAGTTTGCCAGATTTTGCAGATCGTCGTTCGCCTTTGCAAGTGCTGCCGTACGCTCGGCAACTAAGCGTGTAAGCTTTTTCTCTCTCGCCTCGAGTTGATGAACACTTATTTTCCAAACGATCAGCAAACCGATCGCAGCACAGAAAATACTAAAAAGATAGAACGTCGTGGTCTGATAAAAATGAGACCGCAGCTCCACTTTCAGCCCGCCGGCCGTCTCGCTCCAGACCCCGTCGCTGTTGGCCGCTTTTACAAGAAACGTATATTCGCCCGGCGGAAGATATGAGTAATTTGCCGTTCGGCGCGTTCCGGCATCGACCCATTCGGTGTCGTGCCCCTCGAGTTTGTACTGAAATTTTATCTGTTCGGATTTGATCAGGCTGATGCCGGTGTACCTGATCTCAAGATCTTTCTTTCCGGCCTCGATCACTATTCCTGACCGAAAGTCTACGCTATCGCGTTCGACCAGAGCTTCCTCGATCACCACGCTCGGCGGCAATGGGTTCGGCTGCTCGGCGACGGGATCGACGATTGCCACGCCGTCCTGCGTCGGAAACCAGAACTTGCCGTCCTTGTCCCTCACGCTCGCCGGTTGTCGCCCGCCGTTACACTCGTTCGAGAGCATTCCATCCGCCTTGCCAAATCCGACACTGTTGATCTTTGAAATTTTTCCATCGGCAAAATCGTTGAGTTCCGATTTCTTCACCCTATAAATGCCACGATTCGAACTGATCCAGAAATAGCCGGCCTCGTCTTCCTCAATCGCAAAAACGCCACTGTTATACATTCCGTCCGACTCCTTGTAACTGACAAATTCGCCGTCCTTGAACCGGCTCATGCCTTCGTCATAGGTGCCGACCCAGAATGCTCCGTCGGCGTCCTCGTATATCGTCCGGATATAATTC
>JBBRUA010000482.1:0-2287 GCA_038248245.1 Pyrinomonadales bacterium
CGCACTTGCCGGGTACAACGCCGGCGA
Source organism: Pyrinomonadales bacterium (assembly GCA_038248245.1). Lineage (GTDB taxonomy): Bacteria > Acidobacteriota > Blastocatellia > Pyrinomonadales > Pyrinomonadaceae > OLB17. The sequence continues at coordinate 28 of JBBRUA010000482.1, forward strand.
AGGTGCGGTGATGAGGTACGGCTATCAGATACCACCGTTTAACGAAACTCGCGAGTATGTCCGCCGAATTTCGGCCCGTTACAGTTCGATCTCAAATCCGTCAACAGCCCGCGTTGCGAAAAAGGTAAACAATTCGACCGCGACAAAGCTCGAACAAAAAATATCGCGTCCGCTGACTATTTACGAACCGGACGCCGTCGCGATCAAACTCGCTGATGGACGGATGAGACTGGTAAATCAATAAGATCAAGTTTCCACCAAGTAAAAGAGTTAGTCTCTTCTCCATAGTCTAATAGGACATGCGGTCGACACGCGTCGGCCGCGTTTTTTTGTTTGTCGTGCAGAACTGCGTTATTATTGCATCGGACAATTCATATGTATTGTGAAAAGTGCGGAACAGAGAACTCCGAAACGGCGAAATTTTGTCGGAAATGCGGTACGGCTTTCGATGAGGTCGAGACGCGAGTCGCGGTAAGAGAAGCGACGTCCACTTCGCTCGCGACGGGGCCGGGCGATTCGGCTCACGCTCGTGCCTCTCATGAGGAAGAGGCCGAGATATTCTCGATCTCACCTACGTTGCTATTCGTGAAGGCGGGCTATTTGCTGGCAGCCCTTGGAGCTATAGTATTTGTAGCTTTATTTAGTGTTTTGTTCACGTCGGCGCCGATATGGGCTTGGGTTCTGATTGGGTTGTGCCTGTTTCTTATTCCGGCGTTCTATCACCTTAAACATCGATTGGTTCGCTACACCCTAACCGATACCAAGGTGGAGATCGATGAGGGGTTGATCGCCCGGACGACGCAGAATATTCCGATCAGGCGGATTCAAGATGTAACGGTAATAACCTCGATAGTCCAGCGTCTGCTCGGGTTCGGCGATCTGGTGATCGACAATGCAAGCGATCAGGGCGGCAAAATAGCTCTGAAAAACATTAATAGTCCGCAAAAATACGCGGACATGCTACTCCGGCAGATGCGACTTCTTGATAAATAAGGAAGACGAGCAAGCGAAGCATTGGAGGAGACGGTAAATAGTTCTGAATCGGAACATTCCTTTCGGGCATCGAGTCCATCTCCCGTACTGTTGAAACACTATGAGAACTATTTTTATGACCGGCGGAGCCGGGTTTATCGGATCGGCGTTCGTCAGGATGGTTCTTGAACATCAAGACGACGTTGCGATCATTGATTTTGACGCTCTCACCTACGCGGGAAACCTTGAAAATCTGGCCGGTATCGACAGCGATAGGCATACATTCATCAAGGGCGACATTTGCGATCGCGAGGCCGTTCTGGCCGCTATCCCGGGCGGTTGTGATGCGGTCTTCAATTTCGCCGCCGAGTCGCATGTTGACCGGAGCATTCACTCGGCGGACGAATTCCTGCGAACGAATATTATCGGTACTCAGGTCCTACTCGATGCGGCCCGCGAACGCGGTGTGCGGAGGTTTGTGCAGATTTCGACCGATGAAGTGATGGGTAGCCTCGCGGATGAGAGCGAAGACTACTTTACCGAGGCGTCACCACTCCAGCCGAATTCACCATACGCAGCTTCGAAGGCTTCGGCGGAATTCGTCGTCCGTGCCGCGCAGGAGACGCACGGTGTGGACGCGGTGATCACGCGCTGCGGCAACAACTATGGGCCGCGTCAATTTCCGGAAAAACTGATTCCGCTGATCGTCGCCAACGCGATGAACGACGAGCCTTTGCCGGTCTATGGCGACGGTAAGAACGTGCGGGATTGGATATTCGTCGATGACCACGGTGCCGCGATCTGGCTAGCGTATGAGAAGGGAAGGTCGGGTGAGGCCTACAACATCGGAGCTCGCAACGAACAATATAATATCGACGTCGTGAAAGCGATCCTCAATGCGCTCGGCAAACCGCATAGCCTCATCACGCACGTTACCGATCGCCTCGGCCACGACCGCCGATACGCGATCGACCCGTCCAAGGCCGAAACAGAGCTTGGCTGGAAACCCGCAACGACTTGGGCCGCCGGTCTCGCCGCAACGATCGACTGGTATCAGCAGAATCGCAAATGGGTCGAGAATATACGCAGCGGCGAATATCGTGAATATTACAAAACAATGTACGGTGGCCGATAAATGAAGACCCTTATAACCGGTGCCAACGGAATGGTTGCGCGAGCCGTGATCGAATACTGCCGCTCGATCGGCGATGATGTTTCGGCCTTAACGCGTCAAGAGATGGATATCTCGGATCGCCTTGCGGTGGATAATATTTTCGCGGATCTAAAG
>JBBRUA010000483.1:0-2276 GCA_038248245.1 Pyrinomonadales bacterium
GAGAACGGCAAACGCTCGTTAGTCCCGACCGGTGAGCCTGACGTTTTCTTCCCAGCGGACGATGTCTTGATCGCTGTCGGTCAGGAGAATAGCTTCCCTTGGATCGAGCGTGACTGCGGAGTCGAGTTCGACAAGTGGGGAATGCCGGTCGTCGACAAAACAACCTTCCAATCAACCAATCCTCGAGTCTTCTTCGGCGGAGACGCTGCCTTCGGGCCTGAGAATGTGATCACCGCCGTCGCTCACGGGCACCAAGCGGCGGTTTCGATCGACCTGCACTGCAACAATAAAAACTTACATACCGAACGCCTCGATCCGTTCGTCAATCTCATCTCGCAGAAGATGGGCATTCACGAATGGGCGTACGACAGTGCGGTCGAAAACGATCAGCGGTATGTCGTGCCGCAAGCTCCGAAAGCGATCACTCTTAACAACCGCAAACAAGAGGTCGAACTTGGTTTCGACGGTCTCGCCGGTTACAAAGAGGCCGAGCGCTGCCTCAACTGCGACGTGCAGACGGTTTTCAACGCTCCGAAGTGCATCGAGTGCGACGCCTGCGTCGATATCTGCCCGACGAGCTGCATCACGTTCACGGCCAACGAGCCCGAAGCCGAGCTCCGCCAGCACACAAAGGTGCCCGCGCTCAATCTCACGCAGGACCTCTACGTCTCCGAACCCGTACCGCAAACGCTCCGCATCATGGCCAAAGACGAAGACGTCTGCCTCCACTGCGGCCTCTGCGCCGAACGCTGCCCCACCGCCGCCTGGGACATGCAGAAATTCTTCTACAACGTCACCAAAGCCGGAACCGCAAACTACAGTAATCTGTTGCAGATCGAAAGGAATGGGAACGGTGTTAAAGTTTAACTGAGGTAATTTATGACAGCACAGACAATGGACATCATGGAGCGGGCGGAAATGCTGCCGATCGACCTGAAGCTCGAATTGGTAGACAGGCTCTTAGACAGCATCTCTCCGTCACAAAAGGATATCGACGAGCTTTGGAAGATCGAAGTCGAGCGTCGAGTGGAAGAGGTGCGCTCCGGTAAAGTTAAGACGATTCCCGGTGAGCAAGTGTTCGCGGAAATCGAAAAGCGTTTTGGTAAATGACATTCGAATTTCATCCAGAAGCTCGAATCGAGTTTATTGACGCCATCGCCTATTACGAGAGTAGCCGTGAAGGCTTAGGTCTCCAGTTGTTGAAAGAAGTGTATGGAACGATCAATCGCATATTGCTCGGCCCGACAGCGTGGCCTCGAATCTCGGAGAACACAAACCGTTGTTTTACCAAACGATTCCCGTACGGCGTCGTCTATGAGATTCGGGAGCTCGACATCTTGATCATCGCCGTCGCCCACTCGAGCCGCGAACCGTTTTATTGGAGTAGTCGAACGAAATAACGTGCACGCCATCCGACGCGTCGCCCCACCGCCGCCTGGGATATGCAGAAATTCTTCTACAACGTCACCAAAGCCGGAACCGCAAACTACAGTAATTTGGTGCAGATTCAGAGGAATTGAAGTGGTGCGGTGTCAGAACCGACTGCATGAGCGGGTGGCCAGTTCGCTGGCGTATAATAAACGAGGGAGAATACTATGACAGCACAAACAATGGAGATAATGGACGTGGTCGATTCGCTTCCGATCGATATGAAGCTCGAGATCATAGACCACCTGCTCGAAAGCATTTCTCCAACAAATAGAGATGTCGAAGAAGCTTGGAAAGACGAGGTCGAGCGAAGGATCGATGAGGTTGAAAGCGGCGAGGTTGAGCTGATTCCGGGTGAAGAGGTCTTCGCAAGAATGCGTGAACGTTACAAAAAATGACCTTCTCCTTTCATCCAGAGGCGGAAAGTGAGTTTGTGGCGGCACAGGACTTCTACGACGATCGGGAATTCGGTCTCGGAAAGGATTTTCTTGACGAGGTCTACGAAACGGTCGGCCGCATCATTGAGTTTCCGAACTCGTGGCCGCAGTATTCGTATCGCACACGCCGCTGCCTCTGCAACCGCTTTCCATTCTCAGTGATCTATCGACACACTGACATCGAGCTGACCATCTACGCCGTCGCTCATCAAAAGAGAAAGCCCGGCTATTGGAAGAATAGATTGAAATAACACGCCAACCGCCGCCCCACCGCCGCCCGGGATGCGTGTCAGAACCGGGAACGATAGCGACTGGCTTCCTCATCAACGTCACCAAAGCCGGCGAGGTCAAGTACGGATGCAATAGTCATGGATAGAGAGGAAATATGAGTTTAGTAAAAGACGAGGTCAC
>JBBRUA010000484.1:0-2262 GCA_038248245.1 Pyrinomonadales bacterium
CAAACAACTTCGCCAGCTGAACTGCAAAAATAGAAACCCCGCCTGTTCCCAGTGTCAAAACGGTTTCACCAGCTTTAAGTGATCCAGACACAACAAGCGCATTCCATGCCGTCACCGCAGCACACGGCAATGTCGCCGCCTCGGCAAATGAGAGGTGCTCCGGTATCCTGACGATCGAATCTTGATTAAAGGTACCGAACTCCCGCAGGACGCCATCCCATTCGCCTCCTCCCCCCAGCGCCGTCTTCGATTTTTCTGCATTCGGCTCGCCCTCGCCCCAATCCTGAATAAATATCGGACAGACTCGGTCACCAGCCTTCCATTTCGTCACGCCTTCGCCGACGGAAACGATCTCGCCGGATCCGTCAGAAAGAGGAATAGCCGGAAGTTTCATCCGCGGATTATATTTGCCGTTAACCATCAATAGGTCTCGATAATTGAGCGAGAACGCGTGAAATTTTATTAATACTTCGCCGTATTTCGCCTCCGGCGTTTCCCGTTCGGCAATTACCAGATTGTCTATTCCGGGTTGTTGGATCTCGTACGCTTTCATATCTATTTCACCCTCGCCGGTTTAAGTTCGAGCCGAATAATTACGTCATCGCGAATCAAATCATCAGCCTTGCCGGGGTATGCGATCGCGAAATCCTTACGATTGATCGAAAACTCCGCAATGACCGAAACCACCTCAGGCGTCACGCGGATCGTAGCCGGAAAAGTGACCGATTTCTTAACGCTCCGGATCTCAAGATCACCCGTCACGTTATAGTTGCCGTTGCCGCCTGGTTGCGGTTCGATCTTAGTGGAAACGAATGAGGCCTTCGGAAATTTCTCCGTTTCAAAAAAATCTCCGGTTTGCAAATGCTTGGTCAGGCCATCAGCATCTGTAAAAACCGAAGCAACGTCGATCTCGATTAGCACCAGGCTGCTCTCCGGCTTCTCACCGACAAGATCTATAATTCCCTTGAAGGTCTTAAATCCGCCGTCATGCTTTCCCGAGATCTTCGATCCCGTGAATTCTACCTTCGAGTTTTCAGGCGTCACCGCAAGTTCACTTCCAGTCGCCTTAAACCCGGCCAGGACGCTGGACGATTCACCCGCAGGTTTCGCCGCGGCATTTGTGTTTGCTGCAACATTTGTGATGGGTGCGGTCGTTTGAGCCTTGGGCTTATTAGCTGCCGGATCGGCGCACGCCGACATAATTACTGCGGCCGTCAGTGCTGCTACTGCCAATATTTTCATATTTTCTCCCTTTTGATTTATAGATCTTATTGTTTCACAGCCAATGGCTGAGTTTCAAAGACCCATAAATCTCAGGACAAAGTCGAAACAAATCGATTGCCCTCGGCGTCCAGTTTATAAATATCGTAGTCATTTCTTTCTCCATACTACCTCGACGGGTCATATCCGTTCGATGATCTCAGCGTCAGGTTTTCTCACCTTCGTGAGCGGTGCCAGCCAATCGTTTGCAACATCGCGATATCCGACAGCGGCAACCACGACCGCCGCATAGTCCGTCAGGCCAAGTATTTCGTTAAATTGATCCGCATCAAATCCCTCCATCGGAGTGGCATCGACGCCGAGAAGTGCCGCTGTTTCGAGTAGGAAGCCGAGAGCGATGTATGCCTGACGCGAATTCCAAGTCTCGATATAGCCATTATCAACGGCTTTTCGAGCCGAACCTTTCATCACATTCTGGTAGTCGAGCAGCGATTCTCTAGGTGTTCCGCGAACTTCCGAGATGCGTTCGACAAAATGCTCGATATCGCCGTCGGTAAGCGTCTTTTTATAGGCGATAACGACTAGATGCGACGCGTCGGTGACCTGCGATTGACCCCACGCAGCGGCTTTCAGCTTCTCGCGAACTTCAGGTGATTCGATGAGTAAAAATTTATAAGGCTGGATCCCAAAGCTTGAAGGAGCTAGATTCATTGCCGCCTCGATCGTCCCCCAATCTTCGGCAGAAACCTTCTTCGTCGAATCGTACGCCTTCGTCGCGTAGCGCCATTTCAATTGCTCGATGATCGTGCTATTTGGCATGTTCGTATTGCTCATTATTTCCTCTATTATTTAATATGTTTGTAACAGTGACTGATACAGATCAAGTCAAAAAAATTTAAGCGTGAGCATGTTCGACCATCTCGATAACGCTGCTTAAAGTGTATTGCCCCAACTTCTCGCCGACACTCTTGTCGATCTCTTTTTGGAGATTGCAGAGAACCATCTCGATATTCTTGCCGATCGGACAGTCCTGGCTCGGTG
>JBBRUA010000485.1:0-2260 GCA_038248245.1 Pyrinomonadales bacterium
GCTCGATCTATTTGATACGTCCGTCAAACGTTTCCCGACACGCGTGGCGATGCGGATCGAACGCGACGGCCGAAAGGAGCAATACACATACGAAGATGTGAACGAACTGACCCTGCGTGCGGCAGGCTTCTTCGCTTCGAAGGGAATCGCTCATAACAGCCGCGTTATTTTGTTCTCGAACAATATGCCGGAATGGGGAATGACCTATTTCGGCATTCTCAAGGCCGGTGCAACGGCGATCCCGATCGATCCGGCATCGACAGTTGACGAAATCATCGCGTTTGCAAAGGCGGGGGAAGCGGCTGCGATCGTGGTTTCGCCTAAGTTGGCGGCGGAGAATCCGGAGTTGAAGGCGAAGCTCGACGTTGCTTTTGCCGTTGGGAAAGAGAACCACCCCGTCGGCGAAACGCCGCCATCCCTCCTTCGTAATGAGGGTAGCCAGAAAACTGGCGCTCCGATCGTTTGGACGTTTGATGAGGTATTTGAGATCCAGACTGAGATCGAGGAGGCGAAGCGGAATGCTTTGCTGCCGGGCAAGGTTCTTTCGACGTCGGTCGCTTCGCTGATCTTTACTTCGGGAACGACGGGCACGCCGAAGGCGGTTATGTTGTCTCACAAGAATTTCGTCAACATGATCTCGATGCTTTCGTCGGTGCTCGATATGGACATTACGGACGGCGTTCTGTCCGTGTTGCCGATGCATCACACGTTCGAGTTTTCGGCGGGATTTTTGACGCCTTTCTCGAACGGTACGCAGATAACATATCTGAACGAACTCACCGCCGAAGATCTGGCGCGGACGATCGAAAACAGTCACGTTACCGGCCTCGTCGGCGTTCCGGCGTTGTGGGAAATGCTCCATCGACGGATCAAAACCCGCCTTCGCGAAAAAGGTGATTGGATCGCCGATATGGCGGATAATTTGATCGAGTTCAACGCGTGGATCCGCGACAATACTCCATTCAATCTCGGCCCGATCGTCTTTTTCCCGATCCATCAGGGCATGGGCGGCAAGATGCGGTATCTGATCTCGGGCGGTTCGGCATTGTCGGAGAAGGTGCAGAAAGATCTGCACGGACTTGGGTTTACGGTGCTTGAAGGATACGGCTTGACCGAATCTTCGCCTGTTCTGACTGTTGCACGCCCTGGAAATAAATTACTGCGTGGCAGTGTAGGTAAGCCTTTACCGGGTGTCGAGGTTCGAATCGAAGCGCCCGATGAAAAAGGCGTTGGCGAAGTTTTTGCACGCGGTCAAAACGTGATGGTCGGCTATTACAACAACGATAAGGCGACCGATGCGGTTCTGACCGACCGTTGGCTCAAGACGGGCGATCTTGGACGCCTCGACGAAGAGGGAAATCTATTTATTGTCGGGCGTTCTAAAGATGTGATCATCGACTCGAACGGAAAAAATATCTATCCCGACGAGATCGAAGACCACTACGGCAAATCACCCCACATCAAAGAAATGAGTGTCGTAGGCTTGCCCGATGCCGACGGCGGCGAAAAGATAGCGGCTCTCGTGGTGCCTGATTACGAGCACGACATCGCTCTCGCCCGCATAGAGGTCAATAAACTGATCGAGAAGCACTTTCGTGAGGTGGCGTCCGGGCTGGCATTCTTCAAGCGCGTGAAGGTTTTGCATATTACGCCGTTTGAATTACCGCGAACGGCGACGAGAAAGGTCAAGCGGCCTGAGGTCGTCGAGATGCTGCAAATCCTAGAAGAACGCTCTAAATCAAAGACCAAAACTGTCCTCGAAACTAAGGGCGATGACAATATGCTCTGGATTCGCAAGATAGTGGCGAGCGTTTCAAACCGGCCGCTTTCGGATATCGCGGTTGAGGATAAACTCGCTGATCTTGGATTTGATTCGCTTATGTTCGTTGAGCTGCAGGCGGCGGTCGAGGACGCGGGCGGACGCATTCCCTCGCCTGATACGTTGAATGAAGTGCAGACGGTGCGGGAACTGTTGACAGCCGTGATGAGGGTCGATAAGTCTAAAAAACTAGCGGACGAACCGAGGGCCGAGGAGAAGAAAGAGGAAGAGGAAATATTCATTCCCTCGATAGTTCGGCGCATCGGCAACGCCGCGGTCGATCTGGCGACCGACACGTTATACAACGGTGTGCTCGATACCAAGATCGAAGGCCAGGCGAATGTTCCGCCGCACGTTAACTTTATCGTCGCTCCGAATCATACGTCGCATATCGACACCGGACTAGTTAAAAAAGCGTTGGGCAAGGAAGTGGCCGAGCAA
>JBBRUA010000486.1:0-2259 GCA_038248245.1 Pyrinomonadales bacterium
GAGGTCGAGTCATGCTCGTCGCGTCCGGCGACAACGCCCAAAACCTGCGCGATATCCGCCGAAGTCTGACCAAAGATCCCGATGTTATCAAGCGAGGACGAAAACGCCACCAAACCGTAACGCGAGATGCGTCCGTACGTCGGCTTGAACCCGACGATGCCGCACAGCGAAGCCGGTTGGCGAACCGAACCGCCCGTTTCGCTGCCGAGCGACACGCGAACGACTCCCGAAGCAACCGCAACCGCCGAACCGCCCGAACTTCCGCCCGGAACACGCTCGACATCCCAAGGATTTTTCGCGGGCCCGAATGCCGAAGATTCGTTCGACGAACCCATCGCGAATTCATCCATGTTCGTCTTTCCAACCACGATCGCACCGGCATCGCCCAGCCGCGAGATCGCCGTCGCGTCGTACTGAGCCTCGTAATTATGCAGGATCTGCGAACCGCACGAGGTGCGCATTCCTTTGGTGCAGATGTTATCTTTGACGGCGATCGCCACGCCTTTGAGCGGCAGTTCGGCGCTATTCCCGTCGAGTTCGGCAGCACGCGCCAAGGAACTTTCGCGTTCGATCGAAAGGAACGAATTGAGCTGCGGATTAAGCCGACCGGCGTTATCTAAAACCTTTTCTACACTTGAAACGATGGTCATATATCTGAAATATTTTTTAATGCTGCGTTATTTAGCTACGGCCGTCACGTTATTTATCAACCACTTTCCGCCGTTATTTACGGTCTCGACATCTACTTCTTTCTGTTCACTGCGTTTCTCGTCACGCCAAAGCAAAACTACTTGAAAAGATGTTTTCTCACCCGATTCGACCTTGCATTCGCCGACTCTGAAAGCCTTCGGATAATCATCGGTCGCGGTAAAGTAGTCTTTACCCGAGTCGCCCGACGCCGATAAAGATGTGAACAACTCATTCGTCAAAAACCGTTTCCGTGCCTCTAGACTCTCCGGTGACGGCTGCAGGCCGTTTCCGAAATGGTACGAGTAAAACCGCTTCACCTCATCACGAGCCTGAGTGCACTCAGGCTTTTCAAGGTTCGGCATACTGCATGACAGCGAACTGAAAGCAGCCAGCAGTGTACAGAAAACGATAAATTTTCTGAGACCGCTGACTGCTGACTGCCGACTGCTTACCGGTAACTTCATAGGACTTTCGGCACCTGAAAATGTCCGGCGACCGGCGACGGAGCCTGATCGAGAGCCGCTTTTTGACCGAGCGAACCGCCGGCGATGTCTTCGCGAATGGTCTGGGTCGCCTTGCCTTCTTCGGTCAATCCGCCGAGCATCGGTTCGACGGCGTCGGTGTCGAGTCCGTTTAGCTGCTCGATATACTTAACAATGTCCGCCATTTGCGGCGTGTAAAGAGCAACCTCGGCATCGCTGATCTCGAGATGAGCTAATTTTGCTACTTGTCGTACGTCCATAGATCGTTAGTTTCGGCTTTCTTGTTTAAGGTTCAAATGGTGCTTTTCTAAATTCTTTAGCTGTGCCTTTCAGTCGCCGTCTTAAGAGGTTTCACGCAAAGTCGCGAAGAACGCAAAGTCAGGAAAAGTTCAGAGAAGATCATTTTTCCTTTTGCCGTTTTAAGTATATTGCGGCCGAGTTCAGGAATTGCTCGCGTAAATTGTCGTCGGCGATCGCGTTTGCGGCTTTTATCAATGATGCAGGAGCTTTGACGGCAACTTCGCTTCCATTGTTACCTTCCACAATTGTCGCCCGAACCGCATCGACCGCCTTTTTATCTACTCGAAATTCTATGAACTTTACTGTTCCCTGCCCGAGCACACCGTTTAATTTAACGAGCATTGTCGAGCTCAGATCTTCGAGGTGGAGCCGCCAGGTTTTGTCCTGCACGGCGACGACGAGGCGGTTCGCCGTAAAATTCATCGGCGACGTTCGAGCTTTCAGCATGTCGCCCGCACAGCGATTCCACGCGGCGAAAACGATGGCCGAATTGACGCTCGCGTTCGGAGCGAGTTCGCCTAATACCTGCGGAATTGCACCAAAAAGCTGCTCCATTTGTCATTTGCCGTCAATCAATTATCATTTTAGACGAGAAAGAACGGAAATGCTACGCAGAGAAAAACATGAGACATCTTCCAAAATTGATACTTGCCTCAGGCAGCCCGCGTCGGAGTGAAATATTGACATCCGTCGGATGGGCGTTCGAAAAACACGTTGCGGACATCGACGAGACGGAGCGTGACGGGGAATCGCCGGAAGATTACGTCGTCCGCCTGGCTAGGGAGAA
>JBBRUA010000487.1:0-2254 GCA_038248245.1 Pyrinomonadales bacterium
TACCGTTCGTCTATCGAGATCGATGCGGGACAAGCGTCGTCACTGGTCGCCCTGAGCTTTGTTTTAACGCGTCCGGTTTCCGCCCCCAATCTTTCAGAACGATATGACGAGGCCGAAAGATTAGCCCGCAAAGTTCTGAAAATAGAGCCGCAGAACGCGCTGGCGAACGATCAGCTTGGGGTGGCATTGGAGCTTCGCGGTGATATCGGTGCGGAGACGGAATCGGCGTATCGCCGCGCGGTTCAGCTCGATCCCGGTTTTGCTCCGGCGTACGCTCACCTTGGCCGATTACTCCGCAAAAAGGGTAGAACCGCTGAATCGGCGACTGCGTATAGCAGCGCCATGACGCGTTCGGATAACGTGGCGACTCGCGTTTTGGTTGCCGAGATCCTGCAGTCCGAAGGTCGCGTTAACGAAGCGATCCAACTGCTCGATATTGCCGTCGCCACCGATCCGCGAAATCCAACGGCGCTATCTTTGCTCGGACGTGCGTTGACTACGGTCGGAAACTACACGGATGCCGAGCGGACGCTTAGGAAAAGCATTGAGGTTAGTTCGACAAGTTTTGTTGCGTACAGTCTCCTCGCTTCACTCTATGCCCGGCAGGGAAAATTTGAGGCCGCAGACAATGCACTCGTGAAGTCGATCCGGTTTGTGACGCCGTTCGAGAAACGGAGACTGGCGACCCAGTTCGAAGCCGTCGGCGATGGGTATGCCAAAGCCGGAAAATCGTCGAACGCCACACGGGCATATCGCCAGGCGATCTCGCTGGATCCAGATCGCGAAACTCTGAGCGGCAAACTCGTAAAAGTTAATTAGTATCTAAAAAATAATAGACCTTCGCATCCCGTATTTCTTGAAATAGGGAATCGATTGCGTGTATTTGATGTGGAAATGGCGTGTTTAATGAGCGCCCGAGACAAGGTTGGTAAATATTGTGACTGAAAGAATGCATTGCCCGAAATGTGGCCAGAACTATCCCGACGGATACCAGAGATTCTGCGATACGGATGGTTCTAGGCTCGTGCCGAATACAACGGAGGTTCGCACCGGCGTTAGTGTTTTTAGCAGTATCTTGAGCAGATCAGAATCGATCAGTCGAGATGAGGTGATGCCTGAACTTCCAAAAGATCTTGCGGCGGGGGATCGCAGAAATAGTGATATTGAACGAAGGCAAGATGAGCAAATGCGAGCATTTTTCGATCAGGAACCGGAGGATGAACTCCTCGGCGATATCTTTGTAATTGAGGACGAGCCCACGCCCAAATTCTTTGGCCGTCGAGTCGATCCGAAACAGATCCCGTCCGGCCACGTCGATCTCGTCGAACGCGGTTTGTTGCCGATCATTCTCAACGAGTTCGACATCAGCAATCCAAAGAATTTTGTTGGAAAGACCGTAAAGGGTCGATATCGCGTCACAGAAATGATCGGCGAAGACGACACGGGCTTTGCCTATCTGGCGGAAGACCGGATCGTTGGCGATAAACGTGTCGCGGTTCGGATCTTGACGAATGAGGATTTTGAAGACGAGATCACAAGCAGCATCTACGCGGAGGAAAGAGTTTCTCTTTCGCATATAAATCATCCGAATGTCGCCCGACTTTTCGATTCTGGATCGGATACGAACGGCAATACTTTTTTGGTGAGCGAGCACCTCGACGGCCTGACAATCGATGAAATCCTGCTAATTCACGGAGAATTCACGCCGTTGCGCTCCGCGAAAATTATCCGGCAGGCGGCGTATGCTCTGAGCGATGTTCATAACGAAGGTATTCTTCACCGTGATATTCGTCCGGCCAATATTTCAGTAGCCCTCTTAGATTCAGTCGAAACAGAAACGGAAATCGTTAAGGTCAACAATTTTGGTGTTGCGAGCGGCTTTCCAAACGATTCCAATTTATCTTATCAGGCTCCGGAAACGCTTGACGGCCGCATCCCGACGGTCGCCAGCGACATTTATTCGCTGGCGGTTGTCGCGTACGAAATGTTGACCGGGAGAACCCCGTTCGACGGCAACTCGGCTAAAGAATTACTTCGCCAACAACGATCCGGTCTTGAGGCCAAGTCGCCAGCGATCCGGCGCGAACTCTCGCCTGAGGTCGATCAAGTATTTGAAAAGGCTCTCGCGGTCGATCCCCGAGCTCGCTTTGTAACCGCACGTGATTTCGGCGACGCATTTTACTCCGCCGCGACGGTTAGTCTTCTCGTTCCTTCGATGGAGAGTGAGCCTGAGGTCGCCGAAGACGTGGAGATA
>JBBRUA010000488.1:0-2243 GCA_038248245.1 Pyrinomonadales bacterium
AAAATGTCAGGAGGGCTTGTTTCAGCACTACTCGTAATTTCTCTGATTATTATAAATTCCTACGGAATTTTTCTCTATTTCACAGAATCTCCAGCATTTCTCCCGCTCCTATTTTTCTATTTTTCGGCGATTCTTTCCGCGTATTTTTACTGTAAATTTAAGCGCAAATCTAGATTTGTCCCGGTGTCGATAAGTTTGATTTTCGTGCTAATGATGTTTTTTCAGGGTTGGAATGATTGGAATCATTTTGCAAATTACGGAACATTTTCGGGACGGGTCCATTACAGGCTTCCCGCAAAATTGGAGGCTCGTGATGAAAATCAAAATCTAATATCCAGCGATAACTTCACCGGTAAGGTAGTGCTGCTTGATTTTTGGCATACCCGATGCGGAATTTGTTTTACTAAGTTTCCACAATTGGAATCCGTCTACGACAAATATAGAGGGAACCAGTCCGTGCTCATTTATGCTGTTGACCGTCCAATAGAAGAAGATGAGCGAGAATATCCATTTGAAGTAGTTAAGAATAAGGGCTATTCATTTCCTGTGGCAATCGTAAATGACGTTGACGTACTAGATAATTTAGGCGTAAGTGTATATCCAACAACGATGGTCATTGATAGGGTCGGAAACATAGTTTTCTTTGGAGACATTGAGAATGCCATTCCCGTCCTTGATGCGATATCGAAATAGTAATGGTTTCGAACTACTAATACTTCGATGTTGTCAGTTTAAGCGTAAACTTCGTCCCCTCGCCCACCGTTGATGTGACCTCGATCTTGCCATTGTGGATGTCGACGATTTTGTGGACGATCGCGAGGCCGAGGCCGGTGCCGGTCTCTTTGGTCGAGAAGTAAGGTTCAAATATTTTTGAGAGGTTTTCGGCCGGAATGCCATTGCCTGTGTCGGTTATCTCGAAGCGGACAAATTCTTCATCAGGCAATATTTTGACGCTCAAGCGGCCGCCTTCGGAGCCCATAGCCTGAACCGCATTGATAAATAGGTTGTTAAACACCGAGCGCAAAAATTCGGGGTCGCCCATGATCTGCGGAACATTTTCGTGCTCGACGACGCCAATCTTGATGCCGTTTTCCGCGGCTTGCGCCTCGACGATCCGCAATGAATCCTCGACGATCTCTCGGGCGTCGACCGAGCGAAGATTTGCGGTGGCCGGACGAGAATAGTTGAGGAAATCGGATATCTGCGAATTGATCCGGGCGACCTCATCTTTCAGCTGAGACGTTAACTTTTCAAATTTAGCCCGTTTTTCCTCTTCCTCAGGAGCATATTTTGAACGCAAATGATCGAGCGTCAGGTTGATATAATTCAGCGGATTACGGATCTCATGCGCGATTGCAGAACCGAGGCGTCCGACCACGGCACTTTTTTCCGCTTGTTGTAGCTGTGCCTCAAGGTCGCGTTTTTTAGCGAGTTCCGCAGTCATCTCGTTAAAGTTTTGGGTTAATCGGCCGAGTTCATTGTGGCGGCTGCCATTCGGCACACGAACGCTCAGGTCGCCGTCCGCTACCCGACGGGCGGCGTCGGACAGATCGGTTATCGGTCGTGAGAAACGCCAAACCAGCCAGAAAGTGATCAGCGACGACACAAGCAGAACGCCAAGCGTATAAACAAGCGGCTGAGCGGCACGCCATGCCGCCTGGCTTTTGTCGTTTTTAAGTAAAACCATCACATACCACCGGCCTTTGCTAGTTTCTATAGGCACCGCGTGGGCTTCATCATTGGCGTTTTTATTCTTTTCAGTTTTGAGGTTCGGGAAATTTGCGAGATCGTTGCCGAGACGCTTTCCCTCCATCAGAGGCGGCAGGTCTGTTAGCTCTGATAGTTTTTTATAGACCGCCAGACCCGAATCATCGGTCCGCGGTGCATATTCGGGATTTAGGCTGTCGTTTACGCTCCAGTTATTGTCGATGATGATGACATCTTTGACACGGTCGGCGACGGCCTCATCAAAAAAGGTCCGATCATCCCGCTTTATTAGCTCCTCCATGTACGCGCTTGACGTGATACCGTTCGAGCCGATCGTGATCCCGGCGACGAGTGCTCGGGTCTGAGCTTCGCTAAGGTCGCTGTTCTTTGCCTGAGTGACCAGATTTAAATAGAACTGCACACCAAGCGTCGCTATCAGCAAAAATGCCAAAACAACCAAAAGTCGTCCGCGAAATGTATTTAGAAAATTCATCTAAAATATGAAAAATAAGCCGCTTGCAACGCCCATCGGTTGA
>JBBRUA010000489.1:0-2224 GCA_038248245.1 Pyrinomonadales bacterium
GGTTAAGAGCTGCCATTTGGCTTTATCTAGAGTTTCGTCGGTGGAGCGGTAGATGCGGTAGCCGGCGATGTCTTTTTCGGGGTTGACGGCGAAGAAGATCGAGATCGTGTTTTGTCCGGCGGCGAGAGTGATCGCCGACGGCGGGCTCGGCGCAAAGGTGTCGACCGGTTTGAAATTCAGAATATTGCTCTCGGAGCTCTCGAGCGGCTCGGCCTGGACGCCGACGGAGACGGCGCGGACGAAATAATAGTAATCTTTGCCGAAATCGAAGAATTCGTCGTTATATTCGGGGTCGGCGACGGGCGTTTTATTCAATAATCTTCCCGGTTCCTTGTCGGAATTAGATCTATAGATGTTGTAACCGAGCACGGAAACAGGCGTCGTCCCGTCGATGTTTGTGGACGGCGGACTCCACTTGAGATTGACCGATTCCTGCGATCCGACGGCCGCGAGGGAAGACGGAGAGCCCGCGACCTTTGCCGCCGGTTCGATCAGGAGAAAATTCGAGAACGAGGCCTTTTGCCCCGACGAATTTACGAGCCGGATCGCGTACCGAAGCCTTGCCGATTGCCCGGCGAACTGGAGTTCGTCGAAATACTGCAATGTTTTCAGGCTAAAATCATCGTCGTTTATCTTTAGCGTCGCAATGATATTGCTGCGGTTGGAAAAATCCTCTTCGGAAAGCGTGAGCGAGGAATTCGCGGGCTCGACGAGCCGGTAAACATCCGCGCGATCGATATTGAGAACACTGTCACGAGCCGCGTTCCGGGCCGGCATCTTCCAGGAGATGATCACGCGGTTCCCACGTTGAAATCCCGAGATCTCAACCCGCTGCGAAACCCGATCCTTAGGCGGAATCGGAGGCTTACGCTTCCCGCAGGCCGGTGCGAGTGCGACGAGCAGAAGAATTGCACCACAGAGGCACAGAGACACAGAGGAAAGAGGAGAATTCTTTACCAGGAAATTGTTATTAATTAATCGCATGCAATCTATCTTCTCCGTGGCTCTGCGTCTCCGTGGTGTAAGTATAAGAAATTTAACCACAGAGGCACAGAGACACAGAGGAAAGAGGAGAATTCTTTATTAAGGACCTTTCATCAGTGATTCGCATTTGTCCTATCTACTCCGTGCCTCGGTGTCTCTGTGGTAAATCTTCCTAAAGAATATACTGCCGCAGGTTTTGGTCTTCGATCAGGCCGGCTAGTTTATCGTTGACGTAATTGGCGTCGATGGTCTGCGTTTTTTGTTCTAGTTCGCTGCCGAGGAAGCTGATCTCCTCTAAAAGTTTCTCGACCAGAGTATGCAGTCGCCGGGCACCGATGTTTTCGGTGTTTTTGTTCATTTCCTCGGTCATCTCGGCCAGTTTGTCGACGGCGTCGTCGGTGAATATGAGTTCTATGCCTTCGGTTGCGAGCAGTGCCTGATATTGTTTGATCAGCGAATTTTTTGGCTGGACGAGAATGCGTTTGAGGTCGTCGACGGTCAACGCCTCGAGTTCCACGCGGATCGGGAAGCGGCCCTGAAGCTCTGGAATGAGATCTGACGGCTTGGCAACGTGAAATGCACCGGCGGCGATAAACAAAATATGCTCGGTCGAGACCATTCCGTATTTTGTATTAACATTTGTGCCCTCGACGATCGGCAAAAGATCGCGTTGAACGCCTTCGCGCGAGACGGCCGGGTTGCCGCCGGATTCGCGGCCGGCGATTTTATCTAATTCGTCAAGGAAAATGATGCCCGATTGCTGCGCCCGGTCGATCGCTTGCCGCGTGATCTGATCCATATCGACGAGCGATTCTTGTTCGTCGCGAAGCATGTACTTTCGCGCTTCGCCGAGACCCATTTTCTTGGAAACGGTCTTCGCCGGGAACATATTTCCCATCATATCCCGAAGATTTACGCCCATTTCTTCCATTCCCTGACCGCCGATGAAATCGATCGACGCATTAGATCGGTCCTGCGTGTCAAAATCTATCAGGCGATCGTCCAGATCTCCGCGACGAAGCTGTTCGCGAAGCTTTTCGCGGGTTCGGTTTTTAGAACTGGACTCTGTTTCGGAAGATCCGTCTTCGCTAGATTCCAAATTTGTCTGATAACTAGAGTCGGAAGTCGGCAAAAGGATGTCGAGAATGCGTTCCTCAACGTTTTGCTCGGCCCGAGGAAGCACGTCTTCGAAAGAGTTTTGTTTCGCCATGTCGACAGCGACGTCGGCGAGTTCGCGAAC
>JBBRUA010000490.1:0-2224 GCA_038248245.1 Pyrinomonadales bacterium
GTTACGCCGTCGGCCTCCACACCGATCTGCCTCCCGACGTGGAGATCGACGAGTCCAGGATCAAGGACATCATCGAGGTCATTGACGAAGAACCGCTGATCACACCCGAGATCCTCAAACTAACCCAATGGACCGCCGACTACTACGCCAGCTTTTGGGGCGAAATGCTAAAAGCGTCGCTCCCCGCCGGCATAAACACCGACAAGCTTAAGCCGAAACGGCGAAAGGCGGTGCGACTCCTACGGAGCCCGGACACTCCTGTCCGCCGGAGTACGGACACTCTTGTCCGTTCTGATTCCGAAGAACTCCTCGCTAGAGAAACCGGCGATGAGGACAAGAGCGTCCCCACTCCGCTCAGGCGAGGCTGGTACTACCATGGCGAACTTCCTCACTTCGACGGCGAAGTCAACCAGTTCGTTACATTCAGGCTGGCCGACTCGCTTCCGCAAGGCGTGCTTGAAAAGATCAAGCTAAAAATAAAACATGGAAAACTCGAAAGCGACTCCGACGAATACAGGCAAATGGTCGAAGATTTCCTTGACTCAGGTGCCGGCGAGTGCATTCTCAGGAATCCAAAGGTCGCATCGATCTTACAGGATGTAATCCTTTATGAGGCCAATACTGCGATAGACCTAAAAGCTTGGGTGATCATGCCGAATCATGCCCATATTTTATTTCGGCTACGTAAAGGTTACGATCTCGCGGGTCTAATGAAACGACTAAAGGGAGTTTCTGCGAGACGTATCAACGAATGTTTAGGTAGAAATGGCAAAGTTTGGCAGGCCGACTATTTTGACCGCTACATTCGCGACGGTAAGCATTACGGCAGGACCTTTCGGTATATCGAAAACAACCCGGTTGTTTCAAAGCTCGTCGATACTCCCGAAAAGTATGAATTTGGAAGTGCCTCCCATCGGAGCCCGGACACTCTTGTCCGTTCTGCTTCAGAAGAACTTCTCGCCGGAGGAACCGGCGATGCGGACAAGAGTGTCCGCACTCCGATTCTTTCACCGCAGCAAATAAAGATAATCGAACTTCTTCAGGCTAACAATGGCGAAATGCTTTTCACCGACGTTTTAGAAAAGGCAGATGTCGGGGCTTCGCCGCTGAATACTCTCGCAAAACGCGGCATCGTTGAGATCTATGTTCAGGATGTCGATCGGGATCCGCTGAAAGACGCGAAACTGCCGGATCGCGAAGACTTTACGCTAACCGCCGAACAGCAAACCGCTCTCGACGCGATCACGAACGCCCTTAACGATACTGACAAATTCAAATCGTTTCTGCTCCACGGCGTTACCGGTAGCGGAAAAACGGAGGTCTACATTCGCGCGATGCGTTTCGCTTTAGACGCGGGACGTTCGGCAATGATGCTCGTGCCTGAGATCGCTTTGACGCCTGTTTTTTCGAGAAGACTGCGAGCAGTTTTTGGCTCTGAGGTCGCGATATTACATTCGAATCTGAGTAGCGGCGAACGCTATGACGAATGGCGGCGGATCCGTCGCGGCGATGCCCGGATCGCGATCGGCACGCGTTCCGCCGTTTTCGCACCGCTCGAAAACATCGGCCTCGTTATCGTCGACGAAGAGCACGATCCATCGTACCGCCAGCACGAATCGCCGTTCTATAACGCCCGTGATGTCGCCGTCATGCGTGCCCATCTTGCCGGAGCGGTCGTCGTGCTCGGTTCTGCGACGCCGGCGATGGAGTCTTTTTTCAATGCCCAGACCGGTAAATACACATATCTTCGACTTCCCGACCGGATCGGCGGACGCGGTCTCGCAACGGCCGAGCTGATCGACATGCGCGAGGTTTTCAAGCGGTTCGGTAAAGATGTCGCGTTGTCGCCCGAACTGCTCGACGCGATCACGGAAACGCACGCGAAGGGCGAACAGGTCATCATCTTGCTCAATCGCCGCGGCTTTTCTCAGTTCGTGCTGTGTCGAACCTGCGGCGAAACCTTAAAATGCCCGAACTGCGACATCACGCTCACATTCCATCGGGCAAACAATCAACTCGTTTGCCACTACTGCAATCACCGTGAAAAATCGCCGAAAACCTGCCCGCATTGTCAGAGCGAATTCCTCTATTTCGTCGGCGAAGGCACCGAGAATATTGCCGACCAGCTAACGAAGAAATTCCCCGCAATGCGGATCGCCCGCGTTGATCGCGACACGATGGCCCACAAAGGCGAGATGGAAGACGTTTTGCTGACATTTGCGAA
>JBBRUA010000491.1:0-2220 GCA_038248245.1 Pyrinomonadales bacterium
CAGACGAGCCTGACAAATTTCAATATTTCGGTGACCGTTACCGATCTGTTCATGGATGCCGTCGATAGCGGCGTTTGGTTTCAAACCGAATTCAACGGCGAGCCTTGGACGCAGGCAGTTTTCGACGCGGCGACCGGTGAAGATTATGTAGTTTACCGCCGTTCCGACGGCACGACGGCGACGTTCGCCGACAAACTGGCATTCGAGGCCGCTGATCTCACAGATTGCATGATCGAAGAACCGCCCATGCCCGGGATGGTTTACGCGCCTGACATCTGGAATCGAATAATCGCCTCGGCTCACAAATATGCCGAGCCGGGCATCATCTTCATCGACGAGGTCAATCGCCATAACCACATGATGGCATCGATGGGGCCGATCTACGCATGTAACCCGTGCGGCGAACAGCAATTGCACTTTAATAACTCGTGTAATCTTGGTTCGATCGACGTCGCCAAGTTTTTCGCGCTCAGTGCGGAAGGACATGGGATCGTCGATTGGGAACGCCTTTCGCACGTCACCCAGCTTTCAACGCAATTTCTCGATAACGTCGTCGATGCCGGACATTTTCCGCTTCCGGAAATAACTGATGTGGTCAAAAGGACACGTCCGGTCGGCCTCGGAATCATGGGTTACGCCGATCTTTGTCTAAAGCTAAAGATCACCTACGGCAGCGACGAGTCGATCGCGTTGATCGAGCGCGTGATGGGTTTTGTCCGGCGTGAAGCCTGGATGGCTTCGCTTCGTTTGGGTAGAGAAAAAGGCGTTTTCCCGGAACTCGAACCCAACCGCGATGCGTACGCAAAATTCCTTTACGAAGACATCGGCATTCCGCGTGATATTCCGCTGACGCCGCGAAACTACGAGGTAACAACTATCGCCCCGACCGGCACGATTTCGCTCGTCGCCGAGACCTCATCCGGCATAGAACCTAATTTTTCATGGGCCTACGTCCGCCAGGACACGCTGGGTACGAGAACATACGTTCATAGCCCGGCAGCGGAAGCTTTGGGTATTACAGTCGATCAAACTGATGAGAATTCGATAAAAGCGGCGGCCGAGTATGTCGTCGAACACGAGAGCGAGCTGCCGGCGCACTTTATCTCCGCGATGGCGATCAAGTCTTTAGAACACGTAAAAGTACTAGCCGCCGCCCAGAAACACGTCGATAACGCCATCTCCAAGACCTGCAACGGAGCGAAAGACGACACAGTCGAATCCGTCGACGAACTCTACCATCTCGCCCGTCAACTCGGTTGCAAAGCCGTCAGCTACTATCGCGACGGCAGCCGCGAAGGTCAGGTATTGAACACGATGAAGAAAGAGGTTGCGGACGAGAAAAAAGAAGAGATCCCGGCGGAATCCGAGGTCTCTTCGATCCCTGCTCCTCGCGTCTCCACTTCTCCCGATTCTTCCGAAAAGTTCGAGCGGCCTCGGGAATTACAGGGATCGACCTGGCGAATACCGTTCGAGGGACAGAATCTTTATGTGACGGTGAATCATGACGGTCAGCGTATATTGGAAATATTTGTCGCGGGCCCTATCAGTGCAGGAGTTGGATTGCTCGCGTCGAAGATGCTTCGTGGCGGATTCGATGCGATCGACGTTGCCCGGAGCCTTAACAAGGTAACCGCGACCCACGCCGTTTGGTTCAACGAACGCCTCCTGACCTCGCCCGAACAGGCAGTTGCCGAATGTCTCTTGCTGATCGATCGCCGACTCAAAGACCTGCCCGAGTCCGAGCGTGCGATCGGCTCTTCTTACGGTCAAAAAACGCTAATGTCGACCATGATCAGCGATTGCCCCGAATGCGGCGGCCAACTAGAACACGCCTCCGGCTGCGACTCATGCCGCGACTGTGGCTACTCGAAATGTAAATAATAACCTAAAGGCAGAACCGCCTGCGTGAGCGGGTGGTGCGTACTGAGCTTTTAGACAGAATTTAGCCGCAAATAAACGCAGATGACGCAGATAGGAACTAATCCCTTATCTGCGTCATCCGCGTTTATCTGCGGCTAATGTTCTTACAGCGTAGGTTGTACCACCCGCTTACGCAGGTCGTTCTGACTTATCGCACGTATGCGTTCGGGAGCGGGATGTCGCCGGTTATGCCGAACTGTTGGATCAGGACGCCGGCGGTTGAGCGGTTGGCGAACCAGGTTGAGTTCGAAGGACGGAAGACTGCGGCGTCGAACTTGCCGTCCCCGTCATAATCGCCTG
>JBBRUA010000492.1:0-2216 GCA_038248245.1 Pyrinomonadales bacterium
AAACATTGCTTAAAACCAGGCTTTCTTGTTGGCGATGTAGGTCTGATAAAATTCCTCATCGGATTTGGTCAGGTAAATGACTCCTTCAACGATCCCGACGATAGCGATCACAAGAGCAGGGATTCCGCACATGAAAAGGCCAACGACGTATATCGAGACCATGATAATTCCCTCGGTCGTGTATCCAAGAACAAATTTGTGAACGCCGAAACCGCCGAGAAAAATACCTAATAATCCCGCAAGCAATTTTTTATCCGAGCCCACTGGTTTGGGCGCATTAACTTGTTGCATCGGCATCGGGGCGACCGGCATATTTGTGCCGCAATTCGAACAGCGTCCGCCGGCGTTTATGTTTTGGGTCTTACAGTTGGGACATGTGACATATTGTGTTGCCATAGTTTTCTCTCCGATTTACAAGCTTACCTCAATCCGCTCTTTCGATCTCAGATAGTTTACGAACATCGATCGAGATCGGTTCCCCGTCTGCGACCTCATTATAAAAACTCACGAACTTAAATCCGCAGCGTATCTCATCCGGTTTATATGACGAACGCGTATGCACCGTTTGGGCAAAAGTCTCGTCCATCGCGGTGAAAAGGATCAAAATCTCGGCATCGGTGCGCTTGTAGTCTAACTGCGAAAGGCCGTGGAGCGGTGATTTTTCGTCGATCGGGTGAACGACCGTCCAGCCGAGCGGGAAGAACGTGACCTTTTCGCGTTCAAGTTTAAGGAAGTCGAATCGCCGCACTTTTTTACCATCTTCCTCAACAAGTCGGGCGAAAAGAAGCTTTACCTCGACCTCGATCATCTGATTATTACGTCCGTTGACCATGCGGAACATAAGAGCCTCCATTCCGCGATACGGAGCGATCACGCACACCTCACTGAAAATCACCTTCGCGGTCGGCCTCGCAAATCGAGCGAAAACGACGCCTGTTATCAACGCGTTCGCGAGCAGGCTGTAATACGATTCGACGGTAACGAGGAGATTCGGGAAGATGCCGACCGGGTGAATGGTTCCATAACCGATCGTCGCAAAGGTCTGAACGCTAAAGAAAAACCCGGTAAGAAATTCATTCCCCATCGGTACTGACGACGTGTCCACCAGCGAACCAACGCCGATCGCCGTGTACAGAAGGCCGAAAACGATATTGCTCAAGAAATAGAGCAGGAGAACGAGAAGTAAAAACGTTCGCCACTTCATCGTCAGAAGAATGTGATAAAAATTAAGCGATGCGAGCAACGGCAGGCCCGTCCGACTGACATTGAACGTACCGTCCGCATTCAATAGGCGCTGTCGGCTCTGTCCAGCAACGACCGCGCCAAAGCCTAAATCGCGATCCTCTTCCTTCAAGATCTCATCGGAACTGAGCGAATTTTCGAGTGTTTGTTCTGCCACTTATGAAGCGATTATAGCGAGCAGTCGAGATAATTGTAAAAGTGAACCCTAAATGAAATAATGAGCTAATGGCTGAAGCAAAAACACAAGAAACAGAACCACCGAAACTGAAGGTAGTAAATGGAGAAGCCGAGGTCGGCTCGCTTGCGGATCTGCTGGAGTGGTTTTTAAATTTTGACGAACGCACCGCTCGGATGCGTATGGCCTACACAGAGGAGCTCTTTCAATGGAAACAGTCGGACGACGACGCGAAAGGCGTCGGCACGTATCCATTTGAGAACGCCGAGGCAAGATTCGCAGTCGGTGCGATACAAGCACTGAAAGAAAACAACACCGAACCTTTGCTGAAGCTTTGGATAACCGACGTACTCGAAGCTCTTGGAGCCGCGCGCGAAATGAAGACTGAAATGTCGAACGCCTATCGCCTCGATGACGCCGACCCAGAAGCATTCTCTCTAAAAAAGGCCGAAAAGCTGACAACTAATAACGAAAAACGTCTTTATCTTTCTAATTGTTGGTTTGAGGTCTTGTATACCGCCGAGGCTCGCTTCCTCGGGTACGTTTATCAGGAAGTTTACGGAAAGCCGTTTGCGGTATAGTTTGTTAACGGATCGTCTGACACTGTTTCATGTCGCCCGACTTAAAACCCGTGGTGAAATATTGGATACGCTGCTGGGCTGAGCCGTGGGTGAACGAATCTGGGACGACGTATCCCTGCGTTCGTTTTTGGATCATATCGTCACCGACGGCTCCGGCGGCCCTGATCGCTTCTTCGGCATCACCGGCATCGAGGCGACCCTGTTTGGCGGCGAAATTC
>JBBRUA010000493.1:0-2215 GCA_038248245.1 Pyrinomonadales bacterium
ACTCGCCCGCCGGACGCTTTCGCGAGTTCGTTCATTTCCGTGTCGGCGATCTCGTAGATACGTTTGCTCATCGCCAGCCGCTCGAAATCTCCAAGTTGGCAAAATGTAGTCGCCCGCTCGGTGTTCGATTTGATCCCAAGACTCCGATAATACCGCCTGATCTGCGCCGCCGAGAAACGCGTCGCCGACTGACAATCGCCCAGCAAACTTTCCTCGAAAAATTCCCGCGTGTCGACCTTGATGAAGAAGGATATGATCCCGGCGACCCCCAATGACTCTTTCGCTGAGCCAAAATCAGCCAAACTAGTGGAATCGACGCCATCGGTCAATGCAACGAGGGCTCGCCGGCCACGAAATTCTTCTTTAGGCTTATCCCGAAACACTTTTTCAACAGTTTGCAGCAAAGTATCGTAATACGGTGTACCGTTACTGGTCTTTATCCTGTCGATCGCTGCCTTCAGCGAGGTTCGGTCGCTCGTCAGCGGGCTAAGAACCTCGGTGATCGCAAATGCTTTACCGGTAGCTCTGTCCGTATCAAACGCCACGATCGAAACCCGATCGCCCGGCCGAAGCGAAGCAATAAAGCTTTTCGCCGCACTTTTGATCAGCGGCAGATCGTTGCGAGCCGACCCTGACGTATCGAGAACGAGTGCGACTTCGAACGGTTCGCTAGTAGTTGAAAAATCAGAGATCTCCTGCCGCTTGCCGTCTTCGTACAGCACGAAATTCGATGCTTTCAACGCTTTAACAGATATTCCGTTCGCCGAACTGACCGCGACCGGCACGTTCACGAGCTGTGTATCGACGCGGATGACCTCATCCTGATCCTCAGGCGGTTTCACCTGCGAATTGCCTTCGATCGCAAGCCCGAATGATATGATCAATGAAAAAATTAAAGCTTTGATCCGCATAACGTGTCGCAGTCTCAGAAATATTTTTTAATTGTAACAAAAATTTGAGGCGATTTCCCTGCATTCGATTCCCGTTGCTAAACGTAATAGGGCATATTTGTGCTATTCTTTCCAAAAGCTGGAAAGTTTTGAGATTAGCTCCTGCTTGCTTTTTGAGTAAGCGGACATCAAGTCGTAGTGCAATAGCCTATCCGATCTGTGAGACATAGGTCGAAGTGGGGGGAATTTTTATGAAAAAATATATTTTGAGTTTATTCGCGATGGTCGCAGTGGCCTCGTCTGCCTTTTTTGTGGACGCCGTTTCCGCAACAACCATAGATATTGAACGATCAAACGCCGTTTCAACAACAATCGTTATTAGCCAAGTCAACGGCGGCGGCGGCGGTTCAACCGGAACTTACCTCTTCGACTATGTCGAGCTTAAAAACGTTTCGTCAACGCCTCAGTCACTTGATGGGCTATCGCTGTATTACGGTTCGGCCACTGGAGCCTTTGCCAGCACCGCTGGAAACGCTTTTGCTCTGCCAAACGTTACGCTTAATCCGGGACAATACTATTTCGTTCAAACCGGTCCTACAGGAACCGCGGGAGCCGCATTCCCCGTAACGCCCGATGTTATAACTACCAACCTGACGATGTCGGGAACGAACGGTAAGGTTGCATTGGCGACTGCGGCTCTTGCTATTAATACTTGCGGTTCCGCCGCAACACCTTGTTCCCCTGCTCAACTTGCTCTTTTGGTTGACTGGGTCGCTTACGGTGCAGCCGGAAACGGAACTGCCGGAAACGGAGAAGGTGGAACGTCAACGAACGGTGGATCTTCTCTTACTTCGAGTCAGGGTAGTGTCAGAAAAGGCGGCGGCTGTATAGACACAGATAACAACAACGCCGACTTTGATGTCGTCACGGCTCCGGTTCCGAGGAACACAACAACAACCGCGACTCCGTGCGGAACTATCGTAGCTGCAGACGCACCAGTTGATTTCAATGGCGACGGACGTACGGACTATGCAGTGGTCAGAAACGTCGGCGGCGGTCCTAGCGGTCAGGTCAATTGGTTTTATAACTTGAACAACTCCGCGGCTCCTACCGTCGCATTCGCTTGGGGCCTTGCAACAGATTTCTTCATCACGGAAGATTTCGATAATGACAATAAGGACGACATCTCTGTCTGGCGTCCAGGTGCAGCCGGAGTTGCTTCATTTTATATATTCAATAGTGCAACGAGCACTGTGCGTGTTGAAGCTTTCGGACAAACCGGCGATGATCCGACTGTCGTAAATGACTACAATGGTGACGGAAAG
>JBBRUA010000494.1:0-2212 GCA_038248245.1 Pyrinomonadales bacterium
AAATGGCTTCTTCGGAGTCGCACCAGGAACGAATTATTCCACTAACCCCAACGCGATGCTCTCGATCAAAGAGAACACGATCTTTACAAACGTTGCATTGACCGATGATGGCGACGTCTGGTGGGAAGGTATGGACGGCGATGCCCCGGCCCACGCCATCGACTGGCAAGGCAATGATTGGACTCCCGCAAGCGAGGGCAAAGCCGCACACGCAAACTCCCGTTTTACAGCACCGCTAGATCAGTGCCCCGTCGCCGACGAGCGCTTCGACGATCCAAAAGGCGTGCCGGTCTCAGCCTTCATTTTCGGTGGACGCCGCAATAGCGTCGTGCCGCTTATCCAACAATCGTTTAATTGGGCCTTCGGTGTCTACATGGCCGCGACGATGGGCTCAGAGATGACCGCAGCTGCCTTCGGTAATATTGGTGAGGTTCGCCGTGATCCTTTTGCGATGCTGCCGTTCGCCGGCTATCACATGGGCGACTACTTCTCGCACTGGCTCGATTTCGGACGGCAGATCCCGGAACCGCCGCGTATTTTCTCCGTCAACTGGTTCTTAAAAGATGAGGAGGGAAACTTCGCTTGGCCCGGGTATGGCGAGAATATGCGTGTCCTAAAATGGGTCGTCGAACGGGCCCGCGGTAAATCGATAGGCGTCGAAACACCGCTCGGATGGATGCCAAGGTACTCGGACCTCGACTGGCGCGGGCTCGATTTCACCGAAAAGCAATTCGACGCTGTCATGAACATCGACCGCGACCTATGGCTTAAGGAGATCGCTATGCACGACGAGCTCTTCTTCCAACTTTACGACCGTTTGCCCAAAGAAATGACCTTTATGCGTGAGCTTCTGGTCTCAAATCTTTGGCGTTCACCGGAACTAGGTCTCGCGCCTGCCCGCGTCGAACCCGAAGAGGCGGTCAAGGCCGTGAGTAAATAGTTCATCCGTAACAGTTCAATCTATACAAAAGGTGATTCCGGTCGAGTCACCTTTTGCAGTTTTTGATGTAAGGGTTAAACCGCCCAAATGCTATACTGTCCAAAATTTAATCTGACATAAGGATATCACCTAATGGATAGTTTTTTGGGAAGGTATTCGTCTTACGTTTATGCGATCCTACGGATCGTAACCGGTTTTATGTTTATGGTTCATGGCACGCAGAAGTTGTTTGCCTGGCCGCCGTCCGAGCGTGGCGGCTCAGCCGAAGGATTGATCCTCGTCGCCGCCATCATTGAGTTGGTAGGCGGATTACTGATCATGGTCGGTTTTTTCGCGGCGATCGCTGCATTCATTTCAAGCGGCACGATGGCGGTCGCGTATTTCATGGCTCACCAGCCAAAAGGCTTCCTTCCTATCGTTAACGGCGGCGAGTTGGCAGTTCTCTACTGTTTCGTATTTCTTTACATAGCGTCACGCGGTTCGGGCGTCTGGAGCGTCGATTCGATCTTTCGCAGCTCCGGCGGTTCAAGCGGAAGTTGATTTCGGCGAACTAAAATCTAATGCGTACATCTAATAGCTGAGGTATAAAATGGAAAATTTCACTACCACATTTGGAAATTCAGTTGCTGACGCGGCCCCGGTCGAACGGGCGGCATTTATCCGCAAAACTTATCTGCTGTTGGCGGCGGCGATCCTCGCATTTATTGTTGTCGAAGCATTTTTGTTCACCAGCGGCATTGCTCAGGCGATCGCGACCGTCGTTTTTGGAGCCGGTGGAATTGGCTGGCTCGCGGTGCTCGGCGGCTTTATGCTCATTTCGTGGTTAACGAACAAATGGGCGGTCTCCGAAACTTCGTCGGCTGTTCAATACGCCGGACTCGGGATCTTTGTGGTCGCCGAGGCGATCATCTTTGTTCCGCTGTTGTATATTGCGATCTACGCCTCCGGCGATCCGAGCGTGATAATGAAAGCCGGCATCGTCACACTGGGCTTATTCGCCGGCCTGACGATGACGGTTTTACTGACCCGCACGGACTTTTCATGGCTGGCGCCGATCCTTAGTATCGGCGGGTTTGCGGCACTTGGATTTATTGTCGCGAGTGTGTTGTTCGGGTTCACGCTCGGCAATCTGTTCGCTTTCCTCATGGTCGCTTTCGCTGGAACTGCGATTCTCTACAATACGTCGCAGGTCTTACATAACTTCAATACCAAACAACACGTCGCAGCAGCATTGACGCTGTTCGCAAGTGTTGCCTTGCTGTTCTGGTACAT
>JBBRUA010000495.1:0-2209 GCA_038248245.1 Pyrinomonadales bacterium
CGAACTAGAGCGGCCGCGATCGGCACGCCTTTCAGATTTACGACAAATGCGAACACGGAGAGCAAAATCCCAAGGATCAGAATAGGAATCGTTATCTGTAGATTTCCCACACCAGCCGCTCTGATCGCGACGAGTTCACTATCGCCCTGCATTTTTGAAAGGCCTATGATGGTTCCCACGAGCATCGCCATCGGGCATGTAAATGCAATGACATTCGGGATCAGGGCGACGGTAAGTTGCCAAACCAAATGCGCCGGAATGTTTACGCTGAAGAATATGTCGGCGAAACGGCTCGCTTGCTGGACGAATAAGATCACGCTCAACAGCAGCCACGAAAAAGCAAAATACGGCAGGATCGCACCGACCAAATATTTTGAGATGAGCCAGCTTGTCCGCTTCATTCTTGTCTTAATTACTGACTACGAGCGAGATTTCCCCGGCGACTTCACGGCCAACCGAGTGAGAAATTATTCGTTTGAATATAGCTGAAAGATCTTTCAAATGCGAAGTTTTATCCGCCGTAAAACTTGCAAACTTCGCCGGTGAAAGCCGGCGAGCAGCATTAAAAATTGCGCGGTGCGTTGCATCGATCACTCTTGATCCCGACGTGCGGCGGCAACCTCCGCAAATTAAATGAAAATTCGACGCGAGGTTCGCGATCTCTGCATCCGCTATCGCCCGACCGCAATGTTCGCAGTTCGTCCACTCCGGTAAAAATCCCGACAGCCGCAGCAGCCAGGTTTCAAAATAAACACCAATTGCCAGCAAAGTCCCTGTGTCTTCAGCGGCCGTCTCAAGACACACCTTTGCCATTCTATATAAGGTCTCGTTCGGGTCGTGAGGAGGCGAGAAAATTATTAAAAGCTCGGCCAGGTAAGAAAACTTCTGCAGAAATTCCGGATCACCCGCAGCCGCAAAATACGACCTAACAAGATCTAGATTTTGAATCGAAACTAACTCGGTTACTTCCTTTTGAAAGTAAGTCACGCGAACTACCGAAAACGGTTCAAGGCCACTGCCGAATTTACTTTTCAGGCGTTTAACGCCTTTCGCCACTCCTCTAACAACCCCGTGATCGTGAGTAAGAAGCACCACGATCTTATCCGCTTCGGCAAGATTGTAGGTTTTTAGCACCAAACTTTCGGTCTCGATCAGTGCCATTTTAACCGGGAATAAAGTAAAGGATCCACGCTAGAACTAAGCTGACTACAACGAACTGAAAAAAAGATTTCGTGCCGTAAATAATTCGCTCGCGGGTCGTGCCTGAGGAGAAGACTCCGAATGCGACCGAAACAAAAAATGCGAATCCGAGAAGATATAGGAAATGTGTCATTTCTTCCTCCCGACCGAAATATCGGCGGCGTCGATCGCGGCAAGGTAATTGATCAATCCCGCGACCTCCAAGAAGCGTCCGCCGTATTCGAATGTAGCCAATGCGGCGACATTCGGCGCCGGAGTCGAAGCGACAAAGTATGCGATCAATGCTCCGAGTCCATTACCAAGTTTTGCGAAGACATTTAGTAGATAAAGTAGCGTCCCATCTTTAAAATCAAAACCGGGATAATGTGCTCCGCCGCTAAGAATCGCAATGATGAACATTATCCACACGACCGCCGCAATAATGCCGCCTCGGATGAAGCGGCCCTGCATGATGTGTCCCACACCGGGCAGAAACCACGAAATTACACCTACAACTATCGGATTATCCATTTATAATTTGTTCCTAACTTGCTAACGTCTTACATTAAGTAAAGCATGCAGACGTTGCAACGGCTAACTTTGACCAATACCTAGAGTAAAACTTCACGTCCTATCAAGGCGGCACGCGGAAATGAATCTTTCGAATATTCCCATTGATAAACGATCGCTTTCCCACGATAGTTCCGGGTGCCATTGGACGCCGAAAACGAATTTTCCTTTGCGTGTGTCTTCTATCGTCTCGATGACACCGTCCGAAGTCCAGGCGGTCGCTTTTAAATTCTTACCAACCTTATTAACCGCCTGATGATGATGCGAATTCACGCTAACAGTTTCTTTTGTATCGGCGATCTTTGCGAGAAAGCTTCCTTTTTCAACTTTCAGGTCATGCGAATTCCTCGCTCGCGGAATTCCCTGTTCATGTTTGATGCAATTCTTGACCTGCGAAGCGATATCCTGAATGAGCGAACCGCCGCGAAAGACATTCATCGCTTGCATTCCGTAACAAATC
>JBBRUA010000496.1:0-2203 GCA_038248245.1 Pyrinomonadales bacterium
CATCCTCGCCGAGGCCGAATCGCAGGACGAACAGATCGTCATCGGAGAGATCGACCCTTCGCGTATCGAAGAGGTCCGCCGCGGCTGGCCCTTCCTCCGCGACCGCCGCATCGACGCCTACGGCGATATCGAGAAACGATTCATAGATTAACGTGAAAAACGAAACGCCTTCATCGCTTGGGTTCAGGATGCCTGCCGAATGGGAACCGCACGAGGCGGTTTGGCTCGGTTGGCCGCATAATGCGTCGGACTGGCCGGGGAAGATCGCGGCGATCCATTTTGTTTACGGCGAGATCGTGCGGCACATCGCCGCTAGCGAGATCGTGCGGATAATCGTCAATGACGAACGCCACGAAGCGAAAGCCCGAGCCGTTCTGGGCCGCGTCGGTGTCGATCCGCAGATGGTCGAGTTTTTTCAAATCCCGTCAAATCGAGGATGGACGCGGGATTTCGGGCCGATATTTGTTAAAAACGACGTCGAAACGGCGATCGCGGGATTCAAGTTCAACGCCTGGGCAAAGTACGACGACCACGAACTCGATTCAAAGATCGCCGAAAAAATCGCCAAAAAGCTAAAGAAAAAGTATTTCCCGGTGCGGCACAACGGAAAACTGTTCGTGCTCGAGGGCGGAGCGATCGACGTTAACGGTCAGGGAACTCTGCTGACGACCGAGGAATGCCTGCTCGATCAAGAAACGCAGGTTCGCAATCCCGGAGTTTCGCGTTCGGAGATTGAGAGCGTTCTCGCCGACAGTCTCGGAGCGACCAATGTCCTCTGGCTAAACAAAGGCATCGCCGGCGACGACACGCACGGCCACATCGACGACCTCTGCCGCTTTGTCGATAAAAAGACCGTCGCGCTATGCCGCGAAACCGATAGCAAAGACGCGAATTACGCCTTGCTCGAAGAAAACCGCGAACGCCTCGCCGGTTTCAAGCTAGAGACCGGCGGCAAAATACAGATTGCCTTCTTACCAATGCCCGAGCCACTCTTTTATCGAGGCCAGCGTCTACCCGCGAGCTACGCCAACTTCCTCATCACCAATTCGTCCGTCCTCGTCCCAACATTCAACGACCCCAACGACAGCCTCGCCCTCGGCACCCTCGCCGAGCTTTTCCCAACCCGAAAAGTCATCGGCATCCACGCAGTCGACCTCGTCTGGGGCCTCGGAACACTGCATTGCTTGTCTCAGCAGCAGCCTAATTAATGGTCTTAGTTCAGATACTCCGACGTTTGGCCTTCGACTTGCAGCGGAGCGTCGAAGACGATCGGTTCTTCTTCCAAATTCCAGATCTCGTAAAGCGAAGCGGGGCATTCGGTGATGAAGCGGGATGGTTTTTGGACGATGGTTTGGCGGTTGTAGTCGGTCATTAGGAGCGGATAGGTGAGGTAGAGTTCGTCTTTGGCACGGGTGACAGCGACGTACCAGAGGCGGCGTTCTTCTTCTTCGCTGTCGATCTCGCGAAGCGATCTCGGCGAAGGAAATTTGCCCTCGGCGGCCCAGATTATGAAGACCGCTTTCCACTCCAAACCTTTCGCCTGATGAACGCTCGTGAGCGTCAGCAGTTCGTCTTCGTCGCCGCCCTCGACGATTTCCTCTCCGGAGATCGGCTGCGGCTCTTTGAACCGCTCCGTCGAAAGCAGGGCGAGTTCTGACAGGAAATCCTCGGTCGAGCTATACCGGTTCGCGTATGCGGCGAGGCCTTTCAGGTCCTCGATCCGGGCGTCGGCGTTCTCAAAGTTTTCCTGTAAATACTGCTCGTAGCCGTGTGTTAATATCAGCTCGATCTGTTTGCTCGGATTGTTGCGGTTCTCGTCCGAGACCAGCATCTCAAGCAGAACAATGAAGTTTCGCCAGGGTTGACTCGATCGGAGCCGGTCGGATCGCACCGCGCTCGCGAGCCGCAAAAAGTCGGAACCGCTTGCGTGAGCGGGCGGCAATGGCGTCGCGGAATTCGCTTCGGCGGGCGAAGTCACAGTCGTTAACACCGATCCGTCCGCTAATGCATGCTGTTCTGACATGATCGCTTCATAGACACGATTCGCCGTCTTGTTCCCGATTCCCGGGATCATTTTTAGGATACGTTTCCACGCAAGTTCGTCGCGGGGATTTATGATGACGCGTAAGTAAGAAATGACGTCCTTAATATGCGCCTGCTCGAAAAATCGAACGCCGGACTGGATGCGGTACGGGATGTTCCG
>JBBRUA010000497.1:0-2171 GCA_038248245.1 Pyrinomonadales bacterium
AGCCATAAGCTGGCACCTGTGCGAAGTGCTGGGTCTTGACCCGATAACGACCAAACGGATCGTGTTTCACGAGATCACTAAACCCGCGATAGAAGCTGCTGTAAGTAATCCACGCACGGTGAATATGAATCTTGTAATGGCGCAGCAGGCGCGTCGGGTGCTGGACCGAATAGTCGGGTTTGAATTAAGCCCTGTGCTATGGCGCAAAATCAGCACGAGTAATAAAAACCTGAGTGCCGGCCGTGTGCAGAGTGTCTCAGTTCGCCTGATCGCCGATCGAGAACGCGAGATCAACGCCTTCCAACAAGTAAGCCATTTCAAAATTGAAGGATTGTTTATTGCCGATGATATAAGCGGAAAGCCTGTCACGTTCAAAGCTGAAGGAAGAAAACAGGACAGTTCGGAAGATGCGGAGGCTTTTTTGAAGGGATGTATCGGTGCTGCCTACAAAGTAACCGATGTGCGGGTGAAACCTGGTAAACGAACACCGGCTCCGCCATTTACCACCTCAACGCTGCAACAGGAAGCATCTAGAAAACTGGGTTACGGTGTAGCAAGAACGATGCAGATCGCCCAGAAGCTTTACGAAAACGGGCATATTACCTACATGCGAACGGATAGCGTAAGCCTCGGTGCGACAGCCCTGGCCGACATTACAAACACGGTGAGCAGCCTTTACGGCGAAAGATATCAGCAGTTTCGGAAATTCAAAAATAAGAACGAGTCCGCACAGGAAGCCCACGAAGCTATTCGGCCAACCTACACAAGCGTCACGACTATTAACGAAGACGAATGGCAAAAGTTATATGAGCTGATCTGGAAGCGAACCATGGCATCGCAAATGGCGGATGCTGAGTTAGAAAAAACCACGGTCAATATAGAAATTTCCACGAATAAAGAAGAGTTAACTGCTTCTGGAGAAGTGTTGAAATTCGATGGATTTCTGAAAGTTTATCGAGAAGGTAAGGATGAAGACGAACCGGAAGAATCTTCCGAAGGTCTGTTGCCGCCGATGACGGCGGGGCAGTCATTGCCGCTGTCGGAACTGAGAGCAACGGAGCGGTTCAGCCGTGCCCAGCCGAGATACACCGAAGCTTCCCTTGTAAAAAAATTAGAAGAGCTCGGCATTGGCCGCCCGTCCACATATGCACCGACCATTTCCACGATCCAGAAAAGAGAATATGTAGAAAAAAGAGATAAAGACGGCAAGCCAAGGGCTTTTAGGATCTTGGTATTGAAGGATGATTCGATCAGTAAAAGGGAAGAATCTGAAAATACAGGTGCTGAAAAAGCAAAATTGTTTCCCACAGATTTAGGACTCGTCGTCACCGATTTTCTGAAACAGCATTTTGACGACATCATGGATTACGGCTTTACTGCCAAGATCGAGCAAGAGTTCGATGAGGTCGCCAACGGCAAGCTGAAGTGGAATGAAATGATCGATGAGTTTTACGGGCCTTTCAAAAAAGACGTCGATAACACCATCGAAAATGCCGAGCGGGTGAAGGCCGAAAGGATACTTGGCAATGACCCTGAAAGCGGCAAACCGGTGGTTGCCCGCATGGCTCGCTATGGCCCGATCATACAGATCGGCAGCGTTACTGAAGAGGAAAAGCCGAGATTCGCAAAGGTTCCAACCGGACAGAGTATCGAAACCATCACGTTTGAAGAAGCCTTAACGCTGTTCAAATTGCAGGACGCGATGGGCAGTTATGACGGCAAAGAATTGTCTGTCAGCATCGGCCGATTCGGGCCCTATGTAAAATGGGGTGATGAATTTGTCTCCATACCCCGCGGCACGGACCTCGCGACGGTGGACGAGGAAAAAGCGATCAGTTTTATAAAAGCTAAACTGGAGGCGGAAGCCCCGGTTGGTGAGTTTGACGAAAAACCCATTACAAAAGGTACGGGACGATTCGGGCCATTTATAAAATGGGACGGTATGTTCATAAATGTGCCACGCCGGTATGATCTTCAGAACCTGACCCAAGCCGAGATGAACGAACTGATTGAAGCAAAGGTCAGCAAAGAAGCAAACCGATACATACAACGCTGGGAAGATGAAAAAATATCGGTGGAGAATGCCCGTTGGGGACCTGTCATCAAATTCGGCAAAAAGATAATTTCAATGCCAAGGAAAGCCGATGGCACACGCTCAACGGCGGATGACG
>JBBRUA010000498.1:0-2169 GCA_038248245.1 Pyrinomonadales bacterium
CCTGCCTTCGAGCAAGCGAACCATGTCCTGCACGTAAAACGTATTGCTTTTTTGTCCTGCCTTCGAGAGTGAAAGTTCCCGCTTCCCGTCGGCGTTTTGCCGTCGTTTCCGTAACCTTCACTCTCGAATTCATAACCGATCGTCAATTCATTTTCCCTCACCGGCGTCCAGTTCGCGTGGACATTCCCGGTGTGGATCGTGCCGTCAAAAACGCTGGTTGACGCACTCTGAAAACCGCGGCCGAGAATGCCGTTGTCATTCGTCCGCTTCGTCGTCAGGCCCTGATAATAGCCGCTGACAACGAGCTTGCTATTTATCACCTGATTGACCGCAAGCTGTCCGCTGAAGAAATTTGACTTCTGAAAGCTGTCCGGATCGTTTGGATCGGCGAGGAAATTCACGCCTTGACTGGCGTTGATGATCGTCGCATTCGAAACCGGTAAGGTGCCGAACGTGTCCGGGCTCGAATTCAATCGAACCTTCGCATCCGAAACAAAAAATCTGCCCGAGATGTTCGTTTTCGAGAAAGGATTGAATTCGATACGCGACTGAAAATTCGTATTGCCCGCGTTGTCCTGTCCGTCGATCCCTTTCGTATAAGCGGTCCGCGAAACTCCGCCGCTGATCCCGAACTTCCCGTTCTCAAGCCCGTGCGACAGATTCCCTCGAAATCGGCCAAGTCCGAGGCCGCCAAATGCACCCGAAATTTGTCCGTGTGTTCCTCTCGCCGGACGCGGCGTCTGAAAATCGACCGTTCCGCCAACCGCGTTCGTGCCGTAAAGCGACGAACCCGAGCCGCGCAGAACCTCGATCTTGCTAACGCTGGTCAGCGTAAAATCGCTCAGAAACGGCGAAGCGTCGCCCGTTATCGCCGACGGATCGCGAAACCGAATCCCGTCGATCAGTATCGCCGTATCCTGATTCCGCAACCCACGCGTCTTGATCGTCGCCGTCCGCCCAAATGCACCAAGCTGCTGAACCCGAAACCCCGGAATCGTCCGCAGCGTCTCGGCAAGCGAAAAATCGGCTCGGTCCCGCATCTCTTGGGCGGTGATGAAATCAACAGTTTTTGAAACTTGCTCGATCGTTTGACTTCCCCCCGCCGAAACGGTCACAGATTCACGGACTGGACGGACTGCTGTCATATTAAACACCCGGTTTTCCCCGCTAGATAATGTCAACTCTCCTTCCACGAAGACGTAGATGTCCCCGAAGTCGCTCTTCGCGAGAATGGAATAGTTACCCGAAGGAACGGATTCAAATCTATAATATCCACCGATATCGGTCGTTGTTGCGAACTTTCGACCGCCCTTGGCCATCGCAGTTAACGAGACGGTGAAATTCGGCATTTTCATTCCCTCTGGAAATATGATTCGCCCCGACAAACTCGATGCCTGCTGCGCCGGAACCGCAAGTGCGAAAAAACAAATCAAACTTACTATTGTGATTATTTTCATCAAATCTCCTCTCCTGCCCATCGCAGAATGGTTCAGATCCTTAACACACGAGCAAAGTTCCAGGCTTATCGATCTGAATTTTCAAATTTGTTATTTGAAATTTCAGATCGGCTTACTGTTGCGTGGGCAGCGTTGGCTTTCGCACCAAACTTCCTTTGCATCGTTTGTCTAATTTTTAGCCACGATTTCACGAATTTTTTCTTTATTTGTGACATTCGTGTTATTCGTGGCTAAACCTCTTCAAAAAACGTTCGTCACCCGAACGTTTCCGCTTGCCGGATTTTTATCCAGCAACACATCTACACCGAAAACTTCGCT
Organism: Pyrinomonadales bacterium; assembly: GCA_038248245.1. Taxonomy (GTDB): domain Bacteria; phylum Acidobacteriota; class Blastocatellia; order Pyrinomonadales; family Pyrinomonadaceae; genus OLB17. The sequence continues at coordinate 1,776 of JBBRUA010000498.1, forward strand.
TACATTCTCGACCGTTAAAACTTCTGCGGGAGCTCCTATTGCGGAGATCTTCCCGTCTTTGAGCATCATGATCCGGTCGGCGAACTCCGACGCCAGGTTGAGATCGTGCGTGATGACGACCGCCGAGCAACCGCACTCGCGGCACCTTTCCCGTACGAGCCGAAACATCATCGCTTGATGTGCCAGATCGAGATTTGCCGTCGGCTCGTCGAGAAGTAGTATCCGGGCATTCGTGGCGATCGCTCTCGACAAAACGACCCGCTGCCGCTCGCCACCTGACAGCTCGTTCATGAGCCGCGTTGCGAATTCGCCGAGGTCACATTCCGCGAGTGCCAGCCTTGCCGACTCGATATCATCGACCGTCTCCCAACCAAACGCGCCGCCATGAACAAAC
>JBBRUA010000499.1:0-2163 GCA_038248245.1 Pyrinomonadales bacterium
GACGATTTTCCCAAGCTCTTTTTCTACAACTCCAAGCATCGATACGTCTACGGCCTCGACCCGAACTACCTCTACACCCAAAATCCCGAGCTATACAAGCTCCTCAAAGACCTCACTGAAGGTAAGGTCGAAGATCCGGCTCCGGCGATCCGCGACAAGTTCGGCGCGAACTATATTTTTGCAGATGCAAAAGAGAATATTGACATGATTGCGAAGGCCCTCGATAGTGGTTGGGTTGAGACCGTTTATGAGGATGATGAGGCCCGGATACTGAAAATTCGGGCCGTAAAAGGCGAACCTTTCGACGCCGCGAAGCAGGAACCACCCGCGACCGACGAGGAAAATAAGATCCTTGACGAGCAGGAAAAAAACGCGTTAAACGCACCGGATGAACCCGATAATGACGAAAATTAGCAAAAATATTTCGGCCAAAAACCTGATGCACAAGGCTCTCGTTCTTACTCTTGCGTCCATATTTGCCTTTGCCTGCGGAGCCAACGACTCGATACTCAAGTCCGGCAAACAAACGCCTGCCCCGTCTAACAGCACTCCGGAGCTCTCGACCCTTGAGCAGGACATAAACGAGATGCGGACGGCCGATTTTCAGTTCATCTACGTCCTGCGTCGCAAGGACGGAGCGGTTATGGATTCAGAGGACAAAAGCGTAATAAAACTCCAAACTTATCAGGCCAACCGCCGCGTCAGTTCGGACAACGGAAAGGCAGTCGTCGTCGGATCGAATACCCAGATCGCTCCCGACAAAATGCTCGCCGTTTTAGAAAGATTCGCAGTCGAGAATTTTACCAAATAAATCGCAGGTTCAGTGGTGAAACCGTATGATCGAGCAAGAACTACCTGTTACCGACCCCGCCCCGAGTCGCCTGAGAGACGCGGAGAAAAAGAAAACTGACCGGCGTGTGATACTTGATCCATCGTCCCCGTCGGTGAGGTCGATCGCTCGTGTCGTCGTGATCACGCTTATCCTGGTGGCGATCGCAGGCTATGTTCAGAGTATTATTTCTTCGCTGACCTATCTGTTCTTTCTCGTAATTCTCTCGGTTTTCTTTGCATACCTCATCGACCCGATCGTCCGACTTATCCGAATCCCGTTTAAGTCCCGTGGGATCGAGCGATTGATGCCGCGCTCACTCGCCATTGTTATTGCGTACGTGATCGTATTTACCGGAGTCGCACTGGCGATATCTAACGTTGCCCCGCGTGTCATCGAGCAAGGAAAAGAGTTCGGCGTTAATCTGCCTGGGTACGGAACGTCCATCCAGCAGCGTGCGAATGACCTGAACAAGCGTTTCGACCGCCTCAAGATACCCGACGAAGTGCAGGCCGATATAACTAAAAAGTTAACTGATATCGCTGGTTCGGTCTCAGGCGCGATCGGCAGCTTCGTTTTCATGTCTGCGAAATTTTTGCCGTGGCTACTGCTGATACCGATTCTGGCGTTCTTTTTTCTTAAAGACGTCAACCTTTTTCGGCTCGCAATACTGCGGATCTTTCCGCCCGGACGCTGGCGGATTCGGGCCGAAGCCGTATTGCAGGACGTCAATTCCACGCTCGCCGCGTACACTCGTGCCCAGTTGATCTCATGTTTTCTGATAGGCCTGATATGTACGATTGGATTTTACGCGTTAGGTCTGAAGTATGCACTATTGCTGGGCATTATGGCGGGAATATTTGAATTCGTGCCGCTACTCGGCCCGGCTTCGATCGGGCTGATAGTCGTGCTGACGGCGTCCGCATCCGATAACCCATGGAAGGCACTTTACGTCGCGATTTTCCTGATCGTCTTGAGGATTATTCAGGACTACCTTCTTTACCCTCGGATTGTCCGGGGAGGCATTCATCTGCACCCGCTGGCGATAATACTTTCGGTCCTCGCGGGCGAACAGGTCGCAGGCATTCCCGGCGTATTTCTGTCGATCCCAATCATCGCGACCTTGACCGTGCTTTATCGCCACGTTCTTGAGCATCAGGGCCGCCGTACACTGTTTGCCGGCTGGTTCGAGGACCAGGAGCCCATCACCGAGGAAAACCCTTAATATGTCCCCACTAACCTGGCTAATTGTACTTTTCTTTATCCTCCTTTTCCTCAGCATTTCAGTCTATGTGCTCGTAGTATAATTCTTTTACTGGGGCGACAAGAAGGAA
>JBBRUA010000500.1:0-2160 GCA_038248245.1 Pyrinomonadales bacterium
TATCAAACCGCCGACGAAAAGTAGAAGCATTGCCGCCGCAACAAGGAGATACGGCACGAGCCGAAGAAGATCTATCATCATATAAATTTCCCCTAGACCAACACAAAACCGGTCGCTGAAATCGAATTGTCGATAAGGATCAGATATATTCCTTAAATCTTTTTAATATCGCTTGACAGATCTGAACTGTAACAGATACAGTTACAAATGTGCTGACAAACTTTAATTATCTTGGAATGAATTCGGGAACGTTTTCGCGTTAGCGAGGGGGCGAGCGGCACAAAAATTTTTAACTATCACTGTAACAAAGATTGTTACAATAATCTTAACAAAATAAAGGAAGGAAAAGATCATGTCTACACAGAAAATTGCATTAATTACGGGTGCCAATCGCGGTATTGGTTTTGAGACGGCACGGCAGTTGGGTAAGCAGGGAATGAAGGTTTTGATCGGTGCCCGCAGCGAAGAAAAAGGCCTCGAGGCCGAGTCGGTGCTGAAGAACGAAGGGCTCGACGTGGAATACATCAATATCGATGTTGACAACTCAGCAACCCACGCCGCGGCGGCGAAGGAGATCGAGGCGAAGTACGGCAAGCTCGACATTTTGATCAACAACGCGGGAATCTTCCTCGCTGAGGAATTCGACGCTGACGGTGGCATGGTCCCTGCGAGCAAAACTACGCAGGAGACGTTTCGGAAGACGTTCGACACTAATTTTTTTAATACGATCGACGTTACGCAGGCTCTGCTGCCGCTGGTCAAGAAGTCGGACGCGGGACGCATCGTGTTTTTGTCGAGCGGTCTGGGTTCGCTCGGGCTGCATTCAGACCCGAACTCGCCGATCTACAATTATAAAGTTCCGGCGTACAACATTTCGAAAACGGCGCTCAACGGTTACGTCGTTCACCTTGCTCACGAATTAAAGGACACGAATATCAAGGTTAACACCGCTCATCCGGGCTCGGTTTTGACCGATATGAACGCCAACGGCGACATACCGGTCGAGGAAGGCGCGAAAACCTCGGTCGACCTCGCGACTCTGCCGGCGGACGGGTATTCCGGCAAATTCATTCACCTCGGCCAAGAACTACCTTGGTAGATGGAAAAGGATAAGAATCGGCCGCGAATGCGTGATTAAGAGAAGTTCTTATTTTTGCATTCGCGGCCGATGTTTGCTGGACTTTACCTATTTTTCGCCTTTGACGGCGGTCGCGATGGTTTCGCGGAGGACTTTGGCTGAGGTGGTCGCCGGGTAGAGTTCGAGATCTTCGACGTTACCATAAACCTTTTTGCCGAAGACGGCGTTCCAGGGCGGGATGACGATGGTGGAGTTGCCGAACGCTTTCGCTTGGCAGGCGAGACGGATAAACGGCTGTTCGCCCTCGGGCACGTTGTAGCCGAAAACCTTCATCGAGCGAATTTCTCGTGGTGTTACTGGTGACAGTTTATCTGCACCGCCCAGAACGCCGACCCAGCAGGTGCCGCAGGCAGCCGATGTACATTCAACCGGTACGACACCTTCCCAGCAGCGTTCGTCCTGCTCATGCCAGTTTTGAGAGCGGTCGTTGGCCGACGCACCGGCAATTTCCTGATCGTTCATGATCTCAAAATCGCCCTCGACGCGGCCGTTGTCGTAATGAACAGAGAATTTCTTATTTATCGTTTTGAGAAAGCCGAAAAGCCCTTGCGAATCGTCCTTCGCACGCTCTGCGATGACGGCGTTCGGGGATTTGGCCATGATGCCTTTAGGCTTCTCGACTTCACCTTTCGCGGCCTTGAAAGCCTCAGCACCGACCTGATTCAGCGTAGCTAAACCAATGGCAACGATGGCGTTGACCATTTGGCGTTCGACGCTCAGCTTTTCAGCCACGAGCATCGCGATCGCCTTGATCTCTTCTTCTAAGGTCGGCGTCTGATCGGTGAAAACGGCAGTTTCAGCTTCAATCGCGGCTTTGACGGTTTTCCAGTAACGATGGCCGTATAGAAAATGGTGCGAGGTGTCGATCTGGTCTTTCAACTCGAAATCGCCCTGCATCGCAAATCCGTGCAAGGTCGCATCACGATCCTCTGCCGCATCTACAAACCGGTGAAGATCGATCGGATAAAACCTGAACCATATCTGAACCGCATTCTGGTCAACCTCATGAATCTTCGGCAGCA
>JBBRUA010000501.1:0-2157 GCA_038248245.1 Pyrinomonadales bacterium
CGCCTTAAAACGAGCCGACATCGGGGTAGCAATGGGGAGCGGCACGGAAGTCGCTAAAGAAGCCGCCGATATTGTCTTAACCGACGATAATTTCGCCACGATTGTCAGAGCCGTCGAAGGCGGACGAGCGATCTACGCCAACATTATCAAATTTGTGCATCTCATGTTTTCGCACAATTTTGGCGAGATCCTGGTTATTTTTGTGCCGATCGCGGCCGGATTCCCGCTCCCGTTACTTCCCCTACAAATTCTCTGGGTCAATCTCGTGACAGACGTTTTCCCAGCGCTGGCGCTGGCCGTCGAACCGCCGTCAGCGGACACAATGGTCCGCCGCCCGCATGCGCCGCAGGAAAATCTATTGTCGGGTGGTTTTTTGTTTTTAATTTCCTGGCAGGGAGCAATGCTCGCCGGCATCACGCTCGCCGCGTATTTTTGGGCGTTGCAGATCTACGGTGCAGGTGCTCAGACACAAAGCGTCACGATGCTGACGCTGGTCGGAGGGCAGCTCGGTCATCTTTTTAACTGCCGTTCCAAAACACGCTCAGCCTTTGTTGGATTTTTTAGCAATCCGTATATCTTTGCCGCTACAGCAATCGTCATCGGGCTTCAACTGGTTGCAGTTTACTTCGAGCCCTTAGCGAGAATTCTCAATACCGTTCCGCCCAATAACATTGATTGGCTCGTGATAATCAGCTCAATAATTTTGCCCGTCATCATCGTCGAGACCGTAAAAATATTTCAACGGAAAGATCGGGTGAAAGCCGCGAACTAGCCTAAATCAATTCCGGCCTTCTCATTTCATCCTTTCGCTTCTGTGACCTCTGTGGTTCAAGACTTGTCTAATAATCCGAATGGATTTAACCGTTCGACTGTAACTTTTATTGGCCGATTTTCGTTATTCTATAAAATCATATTGAGCAATAATGATTCGCCCTTTGAAATAGGGAGCGGCTCCTTAGGCCATCTACCATTCGACTTCGCTTCGCTTTCCATTGGAATCATCATACGGCCCGTTCCAAAACGAACCTCAACTACCTCATCACGATCAGCCGATATTGCACAAAAGCTGTGAGAAAAAGGGATTCAGCCGCATTTCATCCTCCACACATCCTCAAATCATTTCACGATTCAAACACTACATCACAAGGCGAACTGGTACAACGCTTGACTTAACGCCGCCGAGCGCCCTAACGTCTGCACCACTTCAGCGAAACCCACAACGCCATCGGCAACAAAAACGTTAGTTGCAACAACGGCAAAAGCCCGATTTTAAGGAGCGGCACGATCGGCATATAGCTGCCATAAGACCAAATCCGACGACTCACCGCCATCATTTCGATTAAAGCGGCGGAAAACGCACCAATAATTGCGAAGACTAAAAAATCCGATGCCTTAACCGTTTCCCTCCACCGCCATTTGCGTCTTAGCACGGCGACGAGCAAGTAAGCGATAATTGTGATATTGCATCGCCGACGCTCGCAACGAGACACAAAACAACAACAGTTAATACAGAAGCCGCGTGCAAACTATCGAACGCGAACACCTACGCCAACTCCCATAGCACATTCAGTCCAAACGCTGAGATAGCCAATATACCAAGAAACGAGTTTATGGATTGACATCTCATATGTTCTACATCCGTTAGAGGTGATGACCGATTCAGATAATCCCCGTAGTAAAGAGTGTTCATTTGGATGAAGAAGAATGCAGTGCCGATCACGGTCGGCTGCGCGGTTGAGCTCATCATTAATATTTGGGCGGCGTAGGCGACCTCGTCCGTCATGTCGGAGGTCGTCGGTAACCGTTAGCATTTTGAATTCTGAGTGCCTATTTCTTTCCCCAGATCAGCCAGCCGAGCAAGACGCCGAGGCCGACGAAAAGTATGGTCGGAAACCACATCCAGTTGATCCCGCCCATCGTCCAACCACGGGTCGATCCGCCACCGGTATGTCCGCCGCCCATCATTCCGCTGCCGTTCCAGCCGGTCATCATCCCGCCGCCGAAGATCAAAAAAAGTACTACAACCACGACAAACGCAACAACGAGAAATGTTTTATTCTTGTCGTCCATATAATTATCCTCCTTACTAAACTATTTTATTCGAGTGTCCTGAGACACTCCGCTTTTATGTCTGTACGCGGTAGTTGATCATCATCC
>JBBRUA010000502.1:0-2149 GCA_038248245.1 Pyrinomonadales bacterium
CCGAGCGGATGAGGATGACAAACAAGCCCGACCCCGCGGGCGTCACCTGACGGCTCCTTTAATATCGCCTCAAGTTGCCCATGCGAGGCCGGAATAAATAAATTGCCTTTCGGATACATAATCAAATCCCTAATCTTAGGTCTTGCGAACCGTTGAAGCAAGGATTCGATTCCGATTAAAATTAGCCAGGAAACGGGTCAGCATCGCAAGTGCTGCATGCCTGCGCGCTTTAAGACAGGCGAATTACAAGAGCCGTAACTTCCGGCACACTGCACCTTCAAAGAATCTATACGGGGAAAACTGTAAAAAACTATTTTCCAGAAAACCCGTAAGAACTTGGCAAAATGTTAGGCTGTTTTTAAGTGTAGAAATTTTGTAGATCCGCCTTCGAAACACTTATGCCCGGAACTCTCTATCTAGTAGCGACGCCGATCGGTAACTTGCAGGACATTTCCCTGCGGGCGATCGAGGTTTTATGCGCGGTCGATCTAATCGCTTGTGAAGACACACGGCACACTCGCAAGTTGCTGACACATTTTCGGATCTCGAACACGCTCACCAGCTATCACGAACATAACGAATTCGAACGTGCCGAAGAGTTGGGCGACCGTTTGCTAAAAGGCGAATCGATTGCGATCGTTTCCGATGCGGGAACGCCGGGGATCTGCGATCCGAGTTTTCGCATTGTCCAGCGAGCACACGAGATCGGGGCGACGGTTGAACCGATCCCCGGAGCCGTCGCTTTTGTAAGTGCGGTCGTCGCGTCGGGACTCGCCACGGACTCGATATTTTTCGGCGGCTTTCTGCCGTCCAAAAAAGGTGAGCGGCGAAAGCGGCTCGACGAGGTTCGTGATATACCTGCGACGCTCGTTTTTTACGAAACGCCGCATCGTCTGCAAAAATCACTCGCCGATTGCATCGATGTTCTGGGAGATCGTTCCGCCTCGATCGCCCGCGAACTGACAAAACTCCACGAAGAGATCTCGACCGGCGATCTATCAGAGCTTTTGATCAAATTTTCAGAGTCGACCGTTCGCGGCGAGATCGTTCTCGTGATCGACCGCGGGGAAAAAACCGTGATCGCAAATGCTGATACCGCGAGTCTACCGGCCCGCGTTAAGGAACTGGAAAGTGAGGGCAACGACCGCAAGGCGGCACTCAAACGAGCCGCAAAAGAATTCGGCCTGCCGAAATCCGAAGCTTATCGGCTGATGGAATCAAGTAAAAAGTAGCATTAGTTCCAGCGAAATCCCGCACGAAAGTTAAATGGAGAACTGACGGATCTGAGCGGGGTTCGAGCCGTCGAGTAGCGTGTATTTGTCAAATTCTCGACAGCTGCGAAGAGAGACAGCGACTCTCCAATTTTACGCGAGAGTGAAAGATCCAGTTGGAAATAAGGCTCGAGGCGGAATAGATTCCGATCGTCGTCGAATTGCTTGCCCGCCGCTCTGGCCTGAGTTGCGATGCTCCACTTTTGAATGCTGTATCCAGCCTGAAAGGTCAATTGATGACGGGCAACCTGCGGAACGCGGAGGCCAACCAGCGAAGTCGCGGAGGGAAATCTAACGACACGCGAATCCGCAAAAAGATATCCAGCCGAAAGACTCAATTGCTTGATCGTCGTCTCGGCCTCGATCTCAAAACCGGCGGAACGCGTCCGTCCAGCGTTTTGACGTTGACGAGTTATAAGCGATGGCGTTGTCGTTAACGTCACGTTTGAAATGGCCCGATCGATATTTGTCAGGAAAATCGATGAACGAAGAGCGATCTTTCGGAATTTGAAATTGACGCCGCCTTCGACATTCGTTGCCCGCTCGGCTTTCAGATCGGCGTTTGCGAGAGTATTCACATTGCCGACGCGGAATGCCCGATAAAGTTCGTTGAGAGTCGGAGTCCGAAAACTCGTCGAGCCGCTGACGTAAAGAGAGATATGGTCAGTCGGTTGATAAAGCAAAGCGGCCTGCGGACTGAGAGCCGTTTCGGATCGATCGGCAAATACCCTGACCGACGTCAGGTTTGTCGAAAGGCTGCGGCTCACGACGAGGCCGTTTTTATTGACCCATCGATCAAAACGTACGCCGCCGACCAGTACTACCTTATCGCCTATCTTAAACAGATCCCGAATAAATCCGCCCGCAGCCGTCTCGCG
>JBBRUA010000503.1:0-2141 GCA_038248245.1 Pyrinomonadales bacterium
AAGCTCTCGAGGTTTGCCAAATATGCGTGGTTCATTCTCGCGTATAACATGGTCGTCATTCTGTGGGGCGTGTTTCTGCGGGCATCGAAATCCGGCGACGGATGCGGCCAGCACTGGCTGACATGTCACGGCGAGGTCGTGCCGTCGGCCCCGGAACTAAAGACAATCATCGAATTCACTCATCGGTTGATGAGTGCCCTCGACGGCCTTCTGATGCTCATAATGATCGGATGGGCGATCGCGATCTGGTATCGGGGCCGGGAAAGGTCTTCGCGGTCCGCAATGCGAACCGCCCTGATCGCGTTCTTTTTTGTTCTCACCGAGGGCGCGATAGGTGCTGGGCTCGTCTTAACCGGCAATACCGCCGAAACGCTGACCGCCGCCCGCCCGTTCTGGATGGCCGGTCATCTGGTAAATACCTTTATTTTACTCGTTTTCCTGACGCTGACGGCACGGACAGCCAGCGGCGGCAAACCGCTGACGCTGAGAGTCGAGCCGAAATATCTCGCTGCCCTGATAATAGGCGTTTTGCTGATCTTTGCGGTCGGCATAACTGGCTCGATCGCGGCGCTTTCGAGCATGATATTTCCGTCGGGAACGTTAGCTGAGGGCTTCGCGCGTGATTTTTCGCCGGCCTCGAATTACCTACTGCGACTGCGCCTTCTCCATCCGATCTCGGCGATCCTGACGAGCGTTTTTCTGCTATTCATAACAGGCTGGCTTGCCAGACAACGCGGTAATGATCCGAAGGTCTTACGCTGGTCGAACTCCGTTTCGATCCTGATCCTCGTCCAGATCGTTTTTGGTGCGGCGACCTTGCTGTCACTCGCCCCGATCCTGATGCAACTCGGACACCTTTTGTTAGCGGAGGCGATTTGGATCGCTTATGTGATGTTCGCGGCTGCGTTTCTCGCGTCGGAACAAAAACCGGCCGAGATCGAACTTGCCCAATTAACTTAGAGCCGGCCAGACCAAGCTTTACCTTTGGCGACGAGTGAGTCGAGAGCGGATTGGAGTTCGCCGTTTTTCTGTTCGAGTTGTTCGTCGGTCGCATCTGCGGCGACAAATATCGGTTCGGCAAAAAAGGCCTTCGCTTTGGAAAACGGCTTAGGTATTTGCAGTCTGTCCCAGCTTTTCACCGTCCAGTATTTTTGCGTTTCAACGATTAACGGAATTATCGGATTTTCCGTTTTTTTCGCTAATAAGATCGGCCCTGGTTTTACCTCATATCGCGGACCGCGCGGGCCGTCGATGGTGAACGCGGTCGGATAGCCTTCGTTTACAAGGCGTATCATTTCTACCAAAGCCCGCGTGCCGCCGCGCGTCGACGAACCTTTGATCACACCGAACCCGAATCGTTGAATAAAACGCGCCGTGTATTCCGCGTCAAAGCTGATCGACGACATCACGACCAGGCCACGTCCGCGCATAAAGTAGGTACAGCCGAAGATCCGGTCATGCCAACCACAGACGATCGGTGCGAATTTGCGCATTTCTTCGTTGTGGATGTAGTCGTTCCCGTCGACCTCGAAACGCAGCGTTTTCCCGATTACCTTCACCAGAGCGTAAAAAAGCCAACCCGCCAGGCGGATAACCAGACGGTCGCGAAAGCTGTATTCCGAGAGCGTTGAAAACTGGTAAACTTTGTTGGTTTTATCCGTCACGGTTAGAAAATAACTATCAAGTTGCGGTATTATTTGCAACAACGACCGGCAAGAATTCGTAAAACGGACTACCTCCCAACATAGCTTATGCAGCGACGGATACTCATCATCGACGACCACGACGATCTCGCGACTTCGCTTAATGAGGTTTTTTCGGTTGTCGGCCACAACGTTATGGTGCTCGAAAATCGCGAAGATGCAATACTTGCGGAAGATCTCCACGATTTCGATCTGGTCATCACCGATCTAGATGTGGAAAGTGTCGGAGCGAACTTTGAACAGCAGGGCGATGAGTGTCTTCCCGATGTGTCTCTCGCCCACGCAGGCGAACACGTGAAAGCGTTCAAGATCTGTGCGTCGAATTTTCGCCGTGACGAGTTCGACGAAGAAGAATTAAAGAATCTGGTGGCGACCGTTTTGGATTACAAGATCCGTTACGTCGACACCGAGCAGGTGGTAAAAGACCTGCACGAGAAT
>JBBRUA010000504.1:0-2141 GCA_038248245.1 Pyrinomonadales bacterium
ACAACCCGCCAAGACTCTAAAAAAAACAACGCGGTTGCGGCGATATTGGCGATTGTGATCAAGCGGTATTTCATTTTTTTTCAATTCATAAAAGGTCAGTTAGCCAAAGAATCTCCGTTTCATCCGCCCCGAAAGCAAACTTCCTGTTTGCCAATCTCTAGCAAAAACTTTTTGGTCGTTAAGCATAATTGCCTCTAAGGGTTGGTTCCCTATTTTGCATTGATAGCGAATCTTTAGGCTTTTGGTATCCAAAGCAATAACATCACCAGAAAATGGTCTAGCAACGATGCAGAGTGACTCGTCATTATTAAAATTATACTCACCGATGAACTGGGACATACCTTCATCTGCGTCTTGAAGTTTCTTACTTGCTTTTACGGACCACTCAGTCTGATCGAGCTTGAGGATTGTGTCGTAATCGTCTGCCCACAATTCGTTCGCCGTTGTAAGAAAGCGTAATTTTGGATTTCCGTATCCACCCGCAAGGTCTATTTTCCGTATAAGGTTTCGTTTAATCGGATCATACAAAACCGGGTGCGAATTTCGTTGAATCGAAATGAGCAATAAGTCACTGTCTGGGATTTCAGTTACTCCGATAATTCCCTGATAACCTTTATCGTAACTATCGTCGAACCACTCAAATTGTTGAAATGTAATGTTTTGATTGACTGCATCAATCGTTAACAACCAGTAATTCTTTACTCCGTTATGTGTCATATACGGTGCATAGGACTTGGGAAGTTCATTCCAAACGATTGGATTACCAGAAAACGAATACTTTTCATCGTAAACAACTATTTTCGACAGTACTTCTGCCGGCTTTGAAGCAGAATGAGCAGTAATTTCAAGATGATTATCTTCGAAATGATGTTCAACTGAAAATAAGTTTTGTTTTCCCTGATTCAGCGAGAGATAGCTTGCCTCACTAATTTTGACAGCTTCAACTGATTCGTTCTCGATGTCAAATATCCATAAGGAACCCTTTTCAACCCATCCGAGCGAAGAAATTAGATTCTTTTCGTTAACGTCTCGAATCATCAAAAAACTCCCTTTTCATCTACTTCCTAAACATCGCCAACATCCGATTGGTTACTAAAAATCCACCGGCGATGTTGATGGCGGCGATGAAGACGGCGACGGCGCCGAGGATCGTGGTGACGTTTAGGTCGGTGCCGATTAGTTGGAGCATGCCGCCGACGAGGATGATGCCGCTGATGGCGTTGGTGACGCTCATGAGCGGTGTGTGGAGAGCCGGTTTGACGCTCCAGACGACTTGGAAACCAACAAAACACGCGAGTATGAACACCGTCAGGTGGCTAAGTGTGTCTCCGCCGGCGGTTTTAGCCTCGGACGGAACCAACGCTCCGATGCCGAATAATACAACGCCGGCGACCGCGAGTATCCACGGGTTGATGCCGTTGCTTTCGCCGCCGTGTCCTTTTGAACTGCTTCCTGCTGCTGCCACCGCTGACGGGATGGTTTTTGTCGGGACTCCCGGTTCCGGCGGAGCGGCAGGCGTCGGCGGTGCCGGAGCAGGCCACATAATTTTGCCTTCGTGAAGGATGATCGCACCCCGGACGACTTCGTCATCGAGATTGACGTGTAGAATTGGAGAGCGGACACTCTTGTCCGGATCGGCGGTTCCTCCGTCGAGCGTCTGTCCGGACGCCGAAGCGGCATCCGTGTGGACAGGAGTGTCAGCGCTCCGCACCAGATCCTCGATCAGAGCAACGATCGTGGAGCCGTAGAGTTGGCTCGACATGCTGGCCATTCGGGACGGAAGATCGGTGTAGCCGATTATCGTTACGCCTTTGTGATGGACAATGTGGCCGGGATTGGTGAGGACGCAGTTGCCGCCTTGTTCGGCGGCGAGATCGACGATGACGCTGCCCGGCTTCATCGATTCGACCATGCCTTGGGTTATGAGTTTTGGTGCCGGTTTGCCCGGGATCAGTGCGGTTGTGACGATGATATCGACCTGCATCGCTTGCTGGGCAAACAGTGCCATTTCCGCCTTGAGAAACGCGTCGGACATGACCTTGGCGTAGCCGCCCTTGCCTTCGCCTTCTTCTTCGACGTTTACTTCGAGAAACTCGGCTCCCATCGACGCGACCTGCTCTTTTGTTGCTGAACGCGGGTCA